>DAONCJ010000434.1:0-3941 GCA_035401985.1 Burkholderiaceae bacterium
CATTGCGACCTGGCGCGAGCAGCCGGGAATGCTCGGGCTTCGCTATGCCTTCCTGCATGAACCGATGCGCCAGTGGCTTGCCGACGGCACGATCGACTGGCTGTGGGCCGAAGCCGAAAAAGCCGGAGTGCCCATCGCCATGCTGGCGACCGATTCGCTGAACGATGTCGCCCGGATCGCCCAGCGGCATCCTGCCCTTCGCCTGACCATCGACCATCTGGGCGGGCGAGGCGGCTTCACGACGCTGAAGGATGCCGCCGCCATGACGCACATTCCGGACCTGCTCGCGCTGGCAAAATTTCCCAACGTGGCGGTGAAGGCGACGGGCGCACCCGGATATTCCAGCGAGGCCTACCCGTTTGCCTCGATGCATCCCTACCTGCGGCAGATCTACGACGCCTTCGGCCCGCAGCGCATGTTCTGGGGCACCGACATTTCGAAGATGCCCTGTTCGTGGCGGCAATGCGTGACGATGTTCACCGAGGAGCTTCCGTGGCTCAATGAACAGGACAAGCAACTCGTCATGGGCGACGCGCTGTGCGCCTGGTGGGGTTGGAACCGTAACGCCTGAATTCGGCAATCCGGCAGGAAATCGGGATCGGCAAGCGCTGCACGTTGTGTACTCGCTATCGAAGTCGCCACTCCGATCTCAAATTCCCGCCGCGCGCACCGGCGCTCGAAGCGGTCGGCCAGGCGCAAGGGCATCACCGCGACGGGGTGCTCAAGGTTGCCATCTCACCGTGATGCTCCGGGCCGCGGCGGCGCCACAATGCGATGAGTCCATGCAGTCCGGCACCGAGCAGCACGAGCAGCACGCTGCCCAAGCCCCAGATGACCCAGGCCGCCACGGTCAGACCGCCGGCCAGCGCAGGCGCCGCCTGCAGCAGGCCGTCTATGACGGGTCCCAGGCTTGTGATCAGCGCGTTCACGGCCTGCATGATTTCCGGCGGTACCCAGGCAGCGATCCCCTCCGGAAGTCGAAGGGCACCGACCTCGGAGGCGCTACCGGACAGTTTGTCGGCGTTCGAGACGGTCCAGATGGCGCCGGCATGCAGTGCCCAGACGGCCAGGGACCAGAGCGCCAGAAGTGCGATGACGAGCGACCAGTTGATGGCATAGAACATGTTGCAGGTCTCCGCAAGGGTGAGGATCTGATCCAGAGCTATCGGACCTGGATGGCATCGAACACGAACGCGTCAGCCATCCCGCCGATCTGCGTCGCCGCCCTGGGTCTTGGCTGCCTCTCGTTGCGCTGATCGTCTGGCTGGCTGCGGGGGCCTCGTGCCCGGCGCATGCTTGAGCGCCAGTTGCACCAGGAGATACGCCGAAACCGGTGCGGTGAGGAACAGGAACAGGGTGATCAGCACTTCATGCAGGCTCGGCTTGCCGGAGACCACAGCAACCAGAGCCGAGGCCAGCAGCACGCAGCCCACGCCCAGCGTGGTGGCCTTGCTCGGACCGTGCACGCGCTTGTAGAAATCGGACAGCCGCGCCAGGCCGATCGAGCCGATCAGCGCGAACGCCGCACCGGTCACCAGCAGCGCGGTGGCCAGCGCATCGGCCCACACGGGAAGCGTCCCGGTCATCGGATGGCCCTCATTCGGCAATGTCCCCGCGCAGCAGAAACTTGGCGGTCACCACGGTGCCGATGAAGCCCAGCAGCCCGATCAGCAGCGCGACCTCGAAAAAGTGTGCGTGGCCGAAGACAAGGCCCAGGGTCACCAGCAGCGCAAGCGTATTGATGTACAGCGTGTCCAGGGCCAGGATGCGATCGGGCAGGCCAGGGCCGCGCAGCAGGCGCCAGGCCGCCAGGGCCATCGCCAGGATCAGCGCACCCAGCACCCACGGCAGAACAGCAGCGAGCATCATCCGAACACCTCCGCGAGCGGACCTTCATAGCGAGCCTTGATGTCGGCCACGATCGCCGCCGCGGCCCCGTCGTCAGGCGCATGCAGCGCATGGACCAGCAGCCAGCGGTGATCGTCGCTCAGTTCACACGAAATCGTGCCTGGCGTGGTGGTCACGATACCGGCCAGCAGCACGATTGCGAGCGGATCCTGCAGATCGATCGGCACCCAGACGAAACGCGGCTGGATCGCGGCGTCCGGACCGAGCACCCGGCGGGCAACCTCCAGATTGCTGCGCAGGATGTCCCACAGCACCACGACGACGAGGCGCAGCAGCACTGACCAGGAACGCACCGGTGAGCGCGTGAACCCCAGCGGCGCCAGCAGCCAGGGAATGGCCAGCGCGAGCAGCACCCCGAGCAGCCACTGGCCCGTCGAGGCGGATTCATTGAGCATCACCCAGGCCAGAAACAGCGCAGCGCTGGTCAGCGGCGAGGACAACAGGCGCCCGCGCAGCTTCATTTCAGATCTCCGCGCTCGCGCATCTCGCGCCGCACATCGATCGCCGCCGGCACTGGCTTCGCGCCGAGGACGGCCTGAACGTAGCCCTGGGGTGCGAACAATTGCGCGGCGGTGTCGGCCGTATAGCGTCCGATGGGTCCCGCAATCACGGCACACGACACGACTGCCGCCAGCGCACCCGCAGTGGCAGCCCGCGCCAGACCCGGGTGCCGCAGTCCAGCCAGTTCGTCGCATGCCGGCGCGTTGCCCTGATTCCAGAACAACACGCTGCCGGCGCGTGCCAGTGCCACCAACACCATCAGGCTGGACGCCAGTACGCCAGCCACCACCCAGCCAGCCCATGGGGTGACACCAGCGGCCTGCAGCAGCAGGGCCTTTCCCATGAACGCGCCCAGCGGGGGAGTACCGGCCACCGCAACCGCCGCGATGAAGAAGCCAGTGCCCAGCGCACCCCAGGCCGTCGGGCGCTGGCCCGGCTGCAATCGGTCGCTGCCGCCGCGCGCCGCGACGATGCGATCGGCCAGCAGGAACCAGGCGCAGGCAACCAAGGTGCTGGGCACCAGATAGAACAGGCCCGCGGCTACGCCACGCTCGCTGCCCAGCCCCACGGCCAGCAGCAGCGTGCCGGCTGAGGCCACCACCAGGTGAGCGACCAGGATGCGCAGACGCGTCGCGGCCAGTGCGCCCAGTGCCGCGAGCATCAGCGTTGCCAGCGCCAGGGTCAGCAATATGGGCGACGACCCGGTGACCAGCCCCGCCGGCACGATCAGGGTGGTGGCTCGCACGATGGACACCACGCCCACCTTGGTCAGCACCGCGAACAATGCCGCTGTCGGTGCGCTTGCGCTGCCATACGTGTCGGTCAGCCAGAACGACAAGGGAAGCAGCGCCGCCTTCACCGCGAACACCACCAGCAGCATCAGCAGAGCCGACAGGGCCAGGCGCTGGTTGTCGGCGGCCAATTGCGGCAGCTTGACCGCCAGGTCCGCCATGTTCAAGGTGCCCGCCACCGCGTACAGCAGGCTCACCGCCACCAGGAACAGGGCCGAGCCGGTGAGGTTGAAGACCACATAGTGCACGCTGGCCTTCAGGCGCTCGCGATTCGCACCGTGCAGCAGCAGGCCGTAACTGGCCGCCAGCAGCACCTCGAAGAACACGAACAGATTGAAGAGATCCCCGGTGAGGAAGGCGCCGTTCAGTCCCATCAGCTGGAACTGGAACAGCGCATGAAAATGACGTGAGGGACTCTCGTGCCGAAGGTCGTCGCCGGCCAGCCCATAGGTCAGTGCCGCGGCAGCCACCAGCGCGGTGAGCAGCACCATCAACGCCGAGAGCCGGTCCAGCGCCAGCGTGATGCCGTAAGGCGCCGCCCAGTTGCCAAGCAGATAGACCTGAACGGCGCCGTGGTCGGCCTGCCGCACCAGCAGGGCGGCCAGCCCGACCAGTGCGACGACGGCAGCGGCAGAAACCACCGGCACCCAGCGTGACGCGGTCTTCTCCAGCAGCAGCAGCAGTGCACCGGCCACCAGCGGCAGCACGATCGGCAGCACGATCTCGTGACCGCCGAGCAGC
>DAONCJ010000435.1:0-3940 GCA_035401985.1 Burkholderiaceae bacterium
ACTGCGCGCTGGCGTCGCTCGAGCAGGCATTGCAGCACCTGGAGCTGCCGGCGACCGGCGCGCCCACCCTGGAGGATTTCTGGAGCCGCGCCGTCGAGCAGTGGCGCGGGTCGCGCTGGATGCCAAAGACCTGAATCGCCCGCCGCTGCGGACGATCAGGCTTTCTTGCCACCCAGGAGGGCTGCGACCGGACGCGCGGACTGACGGCGGCGCATCGAGGCCGCATTGGTCGGCTGCCCCGACTCTTCGGCGACCGCTTCGGGCTGCGTCGGCGGCTCGTAGGGCTTGAAGAAGAAGGGGTCCTGAGAGTAGCCCGGCAGCTTGGCACGCGACGGGTAGCTCGGGCGGCTGTCGCGGCGCGGAGCGCCACTGGCTTCGCGCGGCTCCCGGTGCTCGCGGGGTTCGCGGCTCTCGCGCGGCGGGCGGGCCTCTCGCGGCGTGTCGCTTGAATCGCGCGGCGGACGGGCCTCGCGGGGTGGCCGACCCTCGCTGCTGCGAGCGGAGAAGTCGCCGGACGCCCGCTCGGGGCGGGCGCCTGCCACCACCAGCGTCTGCTGCGGCAGTTCGCGCTTGAGCAGTTTCTGGATGCCATCGAGCAGACGCTCATCGGCGGCACTCATCAGCGACAAGGCCACGCCGCTGGCGCCGGCCCTGCCGGTGCGGCCGATCCGGTGGATGTAATCCTCGGGCGAGTACGGCAGGTCGTAGTTGATGACCGCCGGCAGCTCGGCGATGTCCAGACCCCGAGCCGCCACGTCCGTGGCCACCAGGATCGCGACTTCGCCCTTCTTGAAGGCCTCGAGCGTGGCGAGCCGTTCCTGCTGGCTCTTGTCGCCATGGATGGCGCTGGCGTTCAGGCCATCCTTCTCGAGCTCACGGGCGAGACGACCGGCACCGATCTTGGTGTTGGTGAACACGATCACCTGGGCCAGCCCGCGTTCGCGCACGAGCTGCGCAACCGCCGCTCGTTTGCTGCCCGCGTCGGCCACCCGGAAAACCAGCTGCTCGACGTTTTCGGCGGCGGCGTTGCGACGCGCAACCTCGATCGAGACCGGCTGCTTCAGAAAGGTCTCGGCAAGCTTTCGGATGTCGCCCGAGAACGTGGCCGAGAACATCAGGTTCTGGCGAACCGGCGGAAGCAGATTGATGATCCGCTGGATGTCCGGCAGGAAGCCCATGTCGAGCATGCGGTCGGCCTCGTCCATGACGAAGACGTCCGCTCCAGACAGTGAAATGGTCCGCTGGCCGACGTGGTCGAGCAGGCGCCCGGGCGTGGCGATGACGACCTCGGCCCCCTGGCGCAGTGCCGCAATCTGCGGCGCAATGTCGACCCCGCCAAACACAACGGCGGCTCGCAGGCCGGTGTACTTGGCGTACTCGCGCACATTGGCGTAGATCTGGTCGGCCAGTTCGCGGGTCGGCGCGAGGATCAGCGCGCGCACCGGATGGCGCGCGGGCGAGGCGCTGGTGTTCGCGTGGACCATCAGCCGCTGCAGGATGGGCAGCGCAAACCCGGCCGTCTTGCCGGTGCCGGTCTGCGCCGCTCCCATGACGTCGCGGCCCTGCATCACGATCGGGATGGCCTGCACCTGGATGGGCGTGGGCTCCCGGTAACCCAGTTCGGTTACTGCGCGCAGGATGGGTTCGGCCAGGCCGAAATCTTCGAAGGTGGTGACGCTGGGTGTGGTGGTATTCAATGGCGGTGGGGCCGGGCTGGTGCCGGGGCCCGCAAAAGATGAATCGGGCGACGGAGCAAGCGGGCCCTGCCCGCTGCATCCAACCCCCTATTGTCCCCCATTCGAGTCAGGACGCCAACCGCCTCCCCGATGACCGGATGGCCGGACCCGAATGGCCGCACCCGCGGGACGGCGTCGACCGGCGATCGGTCCGGGCCCGCCGGATAGATCGAGGACCGAACGGTGCTATACCATCGGCCCATGTCCAAGACCGCCCGTCGCTGTCAGCGGCTGATCCTCGCGGGGGCAGCACTGCTCGCCCTCTCGCTGCTTGGCGCCTGCCAGGCGCTTCTGCCGGAAATGAAGGCCCGGACACAAGTGCCCTGGGAAACCTTCGCAGCAGCCCGGGATGTCATCGAGCGCGTCAAGGTCAACGAAACCCGGCGCGAACAGCTCACCGCCGACGGGCTCGACCCGTATACCAATCCCGCGGTCACGCTGCTCACCTACACCGACATCGTCCAGCGTTTCGCGATCGGATCCGCGGTGCGTCCCGAGGAGCTCGACCAGGGAATTCGCTCGTGCCTGTCGGCCGGCAAGCGTTGCACCGGCTATTCGATCGCGGCACGCAACAGCAAGCGCGAACGGGTCGGGAATTTCTGGCTGGATTCGCTCAATTTCCGACAGGAAACCGACGTCACGGGCTGGACCTTCAATGCGCTGATCATCATGGTCGACGAGATCGTGGTGTTCACCGTGTTCGGCGGCCAGCCCCGGATCAGCGAACACGAAATCATCCGCAACCCGCTCGGGCCGCTGCAGTCCTGGGGCGAACGGGCCCCGGCCTTCATCCGCTGACGCGGCGGCTCAGTGTCAGGACCCAGTTCTGGCCAACGAGGTCGTGACCGAAGCTGCCGTGAGGCTCTTCGGACACCTTGACGAACCCTTTGCGTTCATAAATGCGCCGGGCGGCGCTCAGCACATCGTTGGTCCACAGCATGAGACGACGGTAACCGACCTCCACGGCACGATCGATGCACGCCTGGACGAGACGATCCCCGGCGCCCTGCCCGCGCGCCGCCGGCTCGACGTACAACAGGCGCAGCTGGCCCACGGTCGCCGATCGCCGGACCAGAAACACCGAACCGACGATTTCGCTTCCCCGCTGCGCCACCCAGCAGGCCTCGCGCCGCGGATCAAAATTCTCGATGAATTGGGCGCCGATCCGCGCGATCAGCGCCTCGAACCGGTTGTCCCAGCCGTACTCCTGGGCATAGAGCACGGCCTGGCGATGCACGATCCAGCCGATGTCGCCGGCCTGAGGCTCGCGCAGCGCGACGGCACAATGAGAGTCGGACTTCGCGCTGGCGACATGTTCCAGACCCAACAGGGCACTGATACGGCCCATGGCGGCCAGCAGATCGGTCTGCTGTGCCGGCGACAACGCCTGAAGCCGCCGGGCCACGGCCCGCCGGGCGGCTCGGTCCTGTTCGTTGAAGACTTTGCGGCCGGCCGGGGTTGCGCTGAGCTGCCAGGCGCGCCGATCGCCAGGCTCGCGCGTGCGGCTGACCAGGCCGGCGCTTGTCAGGCTTGCGATCAGCCGGCTGGCCTGGGCGGCGTCCATGGCCAGCGCCTCGCAGATCTCGCTGGCGGTGCACCCGGCCCGGTTCACGATCTCGGCCAGTGTCCGCTCCTGACCCGGGGACCATGCCGAACCCGGCGACGCACGACCAAGCCCGCTGACAGCGGCGCTGTACGCCCGATTGAAATGGCGCACCTGCTCGATCGGATCATGGCGCACGGGACGGATCATCGACTCTCCGGCAAGGATGGCTGGCGGCGGCAAACGCCGTGCCAGGATGTTTTTTTGGCGTTGCGTGAAGACCGCGGCGAGCCGCGCCGGAAGCCGCTCGCACATGAAACAATCTGACACGGTTGATTCTATCAACGGCGCTATGTCGGACCCGCGCGCCGGCATGCCCTCCGCAAGGGAATGACATGGGAACAGCCGCCTTGTTCACTCGATCGGACCACTGCCGTTTACCTCATAATTGAACGAGACATCGTCACTGATCGAAACCCCATGCAGATTGCCCAGATTGCCCTCGCTCCCCAGCAGGAGATGGACGAGGAAACCCTTGCACCGATACGCGCGGTGAACCCGCATCTCGTGATGGTCTTCGGTCCGACGGCGCGCTTCCAGACCACGCAGATGGCCGACGCCCTGGCCGCACTGCTGCCCGACGCGCTGCGCATGGGGTGCT
>DAONCJ010000436.1:0-3939 GCA_035401985.1 Burkholderiaceae bacterium
CCGGACGTCGGAGGCGCGCGGGATGTTGCCGCCATGAGGGTTCTCGAGCGGACCGAAATGGCGGCTGAAGGCCATCTGCTGCTCGTCAGTCAGCGGCTGATCGCGAAACAGCAGGACCGCATGCCGATCCATGCCGGCCTCGATGGCCGCCACCTCCTGCTGGCTCAGGGGCCGGGACAGGTCCACGCCGGTGACTTCCCCGACGAACAGCGGGTGCAGCGGTCGAATGGTGATCGTCATCGGTGTGACTCCTTATTGCCGCCAGTCGCTGCCTTTGGTCTCGACGATGCGCAGCAGGGCGTTCCACTCGTGCAGGCCCCAGTTCTGCTCGGCCCGTGCCCTCTTCAAGCCGACTCCCATGCGCGTCACGACCTCCGGGTCGATCATCACCGGCGGCTCCTTGAAGCCCGCAGCCAGGACCTCGAGTTCACAGGCACGCTCGAGCATGTACATGTTCATCAGCGTGCCGTGCACCGTGGGCCCGAGCGTGAGCAGGCCATGGTTGCGCAGCACCACGCAGCTGCCAGACTGGATGCTGATGCCCAGTGCATCGCATTCCTCCTGCGTCGCCGGCATGCCGTAGTCGTGATAGACGATGTCGTCGTAGACGATCATCGCGTCCTGGCTGATCGGACGCAGGCCCTGGCGAAGCATCGCCGCGCCGGCTCCGGCACGCGTGTGGGTGTGCATCGCGCAGTTGGCATCGGGCCGGGCCTTGTAGACGCCGCTGTGGATGGTGAAGCCGGCCTTGTTGAAGCGTCCCTGCTTGCCCAGCACATTGCCGTCCAGGTCCATCTTGATCAGGCTCGACGCGGTGATCTCGTGGAACAGCTCCTGGTAGTGATTGATCAGGAAGGCGTTGGGTTCGCCGGGCACGCGCATCGACATGTGGGTGGCGAGCACGTCGGTCCAGCCGAAGTGGTCGACGATGCGATAAAGCGCCGCCAGATCGCAGCGGGCCTGCCATTCGGCGGCGGTCATTTCGGTGTCGGCGCTCTTGAGTACGGATGACATGGATGGCTCCTTGGGGTTCAGACGCTGGCCAGCGCGTTTTCGAGGTCGGCCTTGAGGTCTTCGATGTGCTCGATGCCCACCGACAGCCTGACCATGCCCTCGCTGACGCCGGCGCGGGCCAGCTCCGCCGCATCGAGCTGGCGGTGCGTGGTCGAGGCCGGATGGGTTGCCAGCGACTTGGCGTCGCCGATGTTGACCAGTCGGGTGAAGAGCTGCAGCGCGTCGAGGAATCGGGCGCCGGCCTCGCGGCCCTTTTCGCCCTTCAGCGTGAACGACAGGATTCCGGAGGCGCGCCCGCCCATGTACTTCTGCGTCAGTGCGTGATCAGGATGGTCGGGAAGCCCCGCGTAGTTGACTGATGCAACCTTCGGGTGGCCCTGCAGGTAGTGCGCGATGGCCAGCGAGTTTTCGCAGATCCGGTCCATGCGCAGCGGCAAGGTTTCGATGCCCTGCAGGATCAGGAAGGAATTCATCGGCGAGATCGCCGCGCCCATGTTGCGCAGCGGCACCACGCGGGCGCGGCCGATGTAGGCCGCCGGGCCGAGCGCCTCGGTGTAGACGACGCCGTGATAGCTGACGTCGGGCTCGTTCAACCGGCGAAAGCGGGTCTTGTGCTGCGCCCACGGGAACTTGCCGCTGTCGACGATTGCGCCGGCCACGCTGTTGCCATGGCCGCCCAGGTACTTGGTCAGCGAATGCACGACGATGTCGGCGCCGTGCTCGAACGGCCGGCACAAATAGGGGCTGGGCACGGTGTTGTCGACGATCAGCGGCACGCCGGCATCGTGGGCGATCTTGGCCAGCGCCGAAATGTCGGTCACGTTGCCCAGCGGATTGCCGATCGATTCGCAGAAGATCAGCTTGGTGCGCGCATCGATCAGGGCCGCAAAGCTGGCCGGGTCGCGGGCGTCGGCAAATCGCGTCTCGATGCCCATCTGCGGGAACGTGTGGGCGAACAGGTTGTACGTGCCGCCGTACAGCTGCGAGGCCGAGATGATGTTGTCGCCGGCTTCGGTGATCGTCTGGATGGCGTAGCTGATGGCGGCCATACCGGAAGCCAGCGCCAGCGCGCCGACTCCGCCTTCGAGTGCGGCCACGCGTTTTTCGAGCACGTCTTCCGTCGGATTCATGATCCGGGTGTAGATGTTGCCGGCCACCTTGAGGTCGAACAGGTCGGCGCCGTGCTGCGCGCTGTCGAAGGCGTACGCGACCGTCTGGTAGATCGGCACGGCGACGGCCTTGGTGGTGGGCTCGGGACTGTAGCCGGCGTGGACGGCGATCGTTTCGATTCGCATGGGGTTCCCTCGGTTGGAATTCGGATGGGTGAGCGACGCGTCAGTCGGGTATGGCCCGGGCCTGCGCGACATAGCCGCGGTTCCAGGTCGGGCTGATCGTCACGTCGTTGATGCACACGTGGGCTGGCAGCCGCGCCAGGAACAGCATCAGTTCGCCGCAGTCTTCGGACTGGACCATGCGGGCCCTGTCTTCGGCGCTGACGGGGATCGGGCGCTTGTCGAGGATCGGTGTCGAGACCTCGCCGGGGCAGACCGCGGTGGCCCGGATGCCGTGCAGGCCCTCTTCGATGTTCAGGCTCTCGGTCATCGCATTCACGCCATGTTTGGCGGCGTGATAGGCCGGTCCGGTCACCGAGCCGACGTGCTTGCCGGCCCATGAAGAGACGTTGATGATCAGTCCGCCCTTCTGCTTGCGCATCAGCGGCAGCACCGCGTGGCAGCAGTAGAAGGTGCCGTCCAGGTCGATGCGGATGACCTGATCCCAGTCGGGCCGGCTGAGGTGCTTCCAGGCGCGGCGCTGCACGTTCAGGCCGGCGCTGTTGACCACCACGTCGATGCGGCCCTCCTGGGCGGCGATGCCGTCCACCACGGCCTGCACCGCGGCGGCGTCGGTCACGTCCAGCGGCGCGATCCGTGCCTGACCGCCCGCCTTGGCGATCTGTGCCGCGACCCGTTCGAGCTCGGCCTTGCGTCGGCCGGACAGCACGACCCGCATGCCCGCGCCCGCGAGCGCCAGGGCCGAGCCCTCGCCGATGCCGGTGCCCGCACCGGTTACCCAGGCCACGAGGCCCTTGAGATCACGCATGTCTTCCTCCGATGGTTTGGTCAGGCCGAGCCGGCCGGCTGCCCAGGGCGGATCGGGCCCCGGAACGTGCCCGGCCTGGGGTTCAAGCGGGTTTCCCTGACGAGTATAGGAGGCCGCCCCGGCGGCCGCACGACGGACTGGTACGATGAGCGGGTTCCAGCCCACCCGACATTCCGAACATGGTCAATTCGTCCAAACGCGTCACCGCCGCCGTGCTGATCATCGGCAACGAAATCCTGTCGGGCCGCACCCAGGACACCAACCTGGCCTATCTGGCCCGCAAGCTCAACGAGTACGGCATCCAGATCCGCGAGGCGCGGGTGGTTCCGGACATCGAGGCCGAGATCGTCGACGCGGTCAATGCGCTGCGCAGCCGTTTCGACTACGTGTTCACCACCGGCGGCATCGGGCCCACGCATGACGACATCACCGCCGAGTGCATCGCCGCCGCGTTCGGTGTGCCGCTGGTCGTCAACGAGGAGATCGCCGAGATCTTGCGCCGCCGGCCGTCGCCGCCCGACATCATGGAGTCGCGCATGCGCATGGCGCGCATCCCCGAGGGGGGCGGCCTGATCCGCAATCCGTTCGGACCGCACGGCTTCTATATCGACAATGTGTACGTGATGGCCGGCATTCCGCGCGTCATGCAGGCGATGATCGATGCCCTGGATGGCCATCTGCGCCGCGGCGAAACCATCCAGTCGCGCTCGGTCACCGCCTACCTGTCCGAAGGCCAGATCGCCCGGCGGCTGGGTGAAATCCAGGACGGCTATCCGCACATCGACCTGGGCAGCTATCCGTTCTACCGCAGCGACCGCTACGGCA
>DAONCJ010000437.1:0-3935 GCA_035401985.1 Burkholderiaceae bacterium
CGGCGCGCAGGTGAGGGCGATGATCGATCATGCGGTGCGCCAGACCGGGCGCATCGATGCATTGTTCAACAACGCCGGCCTGGCCTTCGATCAGGCACTCGAAGCCTCGCCCGATGGCGCCTTCGAACGCCACATCGCCGTGCACCTGTTCGGCTGCATCAACGGCATGCGGGCGGCGATCCCGGTCATGCGCCGCCAGGGCAGCGGCCGGATCATCAACACCATTTCACGCAATGCCGAAGTCGCTGTCCCCCGCACCTCCGCCTACGCGGCAGCGAAGGCCGCGATGTGGGCTGCCTCGCGTGTGACGGCGCGCGAAGTGGCCGATGCCGACATCCTGGTGAACATGCTCATTCCGGGGCCGACGCGCACCGCCATCTGGGGTCGCGACCGGCCCGAGATGCAGTCGCCTGAGGTCACCTATCCGACGGCACGGCTGCTGGCCACGCTGCCCGCCGGTGGACCCAGCGGAAAAGTGTTCTGGAACGAGCGCGAGTACCCGATGTTCAGCGCCGGCAATGCCATTGCACAACGGGGATCGTAGGCATGGCCGCGCTGACGTCGTTCGAACTGCCGATCACCCTAACCGAGGACGATCGCCCCGAGGACCGCTTCTCGCAGCACGTCAACAACGCCCGTTACTTCGCGTTCATCAACCAGACGTTTCAGGGCTGGTACCGGGCGATGGGTCTGCGCGGCCAGCATCCGACCTTCGGCGCCATGATGGCCCGCTGCGAGTACGACTTCATTCGCCAGGTGCTGGTGCCGGGGAAGGTGCTCTGCCGCATAGAGGCCGTCAAGCACGGGCGCACCAGCCTCGAACACGCGGTGCAGATCTGGGACGTCGGCGGCGCCGAGCCGGTGCTGGCCGGCCGTGGCCGGGTCGTGCATGTCGGCATCGAGCGCGCGACGCACAAGCCCATGCCCTGGCCGGCCGATGTGCTGGCCCTCTGCTGGGATCCGGCCGCCTGAGCGGCACGGCCCTTCTGCCAGGATGTCCCCTACACTGGCGTCATGCCGGCGCCGCGCTGCGGATCACGCGGCTGGCGCCACCCGTCGGCACGCTGCCGAAGGGCCCGCTTCAGAACAACTGCCAGACATCGGGAGCCAACAATGATCGTTGAACGCATCTGGACCGGCAACAAGTACCGGAACTACAACTACCTCGTGGTCTGTCCCGAGACCGGCGAAGCGCTTGCCATCGACCCGCTCGATCACCAGAAGTGCCTGGCCGCGGCCCGTGACAAGGGCTGGCAGATCACCCAGATCCTGAACACCCACGAGCACCATGACCACATCGGCGGCAACGCGGCTGTCGTGGCGGCGACGGGTGCGAAAGTGATCGCGCATCATCGCGCCGGTGCCAGCATTCCGGGGCTGGACCGCGGGGTCAAGGCGGGCGATGTCATCAAGGTCGGCAAGACGGTCGAGCTCGAGTGCCTGGACACCCCGGGGCACACGATGTGCCATATCTGCCTGTGTTCGCGCACCGATCGGCCGGCCCTTTTCTCGGGCGACACGCTGTTCAACGCGGGTGCGGGCAACTGCCACAACGGCGGCAACGTCGAGGATCTCTATGCCACCTTCGCCGACCAGCTGTCCCGGCTGCCCGACGACACCCGCGTGTATGCCGGCCACGACTACATCGAGAACAATCTGAAGTTCACGCTGGCGCGAGAGCCCGGCAACGCCGCGGCCCGGGACCTGCTGCCCCGCGTGATCGACCACGATCCGGCGCAGGCCGTCGTGACGACCCTGGGCGAGGAAAAGCAGTTCAACACCTTCATGCGGCTGACCAGCGCCGCAGTGATCGCGGCGCTTCGGGAAAGCTTCCCCGACCTGCCGGCGAATCCCGATCCCAAGACCGTCTTCGTCAAGCTGCGCGAACTGCGCAACAACTGGTGATCCCATCGGGTGCCGCAGAGCGAGGGAGCGCCCGATGCACTATCACAGTCCTGTCGATTTCTCGCTCGAGGCCGATGCCGGCTCATTTCGCAGCGCCCTGACCAGTCCCTCGACCATCGTCGTCGAGGCGGTCCGGTCGATGGGGCATGCAAGCTTCGACGCGCTGTCGCGGCATGTCGCTGCGCTGCCCTACGGCAGGGTGTCGCGCGCCGACCATCCGCTGGCCGTGCTGCAGGAAGGCCGCGGCACCTGCAGCTCCAAGCACCTGCTGCTGGCCTGCGTGGCCCAGGGCTGCGGTCACTTCGAGGTGATGCTGACGGTCGGCATCTATCCGATGTGCGAGGACAATACGCCCGGTGTCGGCGCGGTGCTCGAGGCGCGCGGCCTGAGCGCCATGCCGGGTGCCCACTGCTACCTCACCATCGATCACCAGCGGCTCGATTTCACCGGTCGGCCGCGCGGTCGCAGCTCGGTGTTCTCGGCGCTCACCTCCGAATATTTCCTGGCGCCCGAGGGGCTTGCCGGGCGCAAGTTGCAGTTGCACAAGCAGGCCATTGCCCTGTGGGCGTCCGAGCACGGCCTGTCCGAGCAGGCGGCATGGGAGCTGCGCGAGGCGTGCGTGGCCTCGCTCACTCAGGCCTCGGCTGCCCGCTGAGCCACCTATAATCGCCGCCATTTCCATAGCAGTCGTTCCGCGCAATTTTCACGCGCAGTTGTCTCGCGTTTACGCGCAGTTGTCCCGCGCAGTTGTCTCACCCACCCACTTCCGCGAAGGATCCGCACGATGAGCACCAACCAACTCAAGGCCCGCTGGAAGGCGGGCAAGGCAGCCGTCAATGGCTGGCTCGCCATCCCCTCCGGCTTTTCGGCCGAGGTCATCGCGCAGTGCGGCTTCGACAGTGTCACGGTCGACATGCAGCACGGGGTCCAGGACTACCAGTCGATGGTCCAGTGCTTCCAGGCGATGGACAAGCATCCGGTGACCAAGCTGGTCCGTGTGCCATGGAACGAGCCCGGCATCATCGGCAAGGCCCTCGACGGCGGCGCCTGGGGCATCATCGCCCCGATGATCAATACCCGCGAGCAGGCCGAAGCGATGGTCTCGGCCTGCCGCTACCCGCCGCACGGCACCCGCAGCAATGGTCCGATCCGCCACGGCACCTACGGCGTGCCGAACGACTACCAGAAGATCGCCAACAACGAGATCCTGGTCATTCCGATGATCGAGACCAGGCAGGCGGTCGAGAACCTCGAGTCGATCCTCGATGTGCCCGGTGTCGACGGCATCTATGTCGGACCGAGCGACCTCGCGTTTTCGCTCGGCCTCACGCCCAAGCTCGACCATGAGGATCCGACGATCCTGAAGATCTACGAGCGCCTGATCGCCGAATGTGGCAAGCGCGGCCAGTACGCCGGCATCCATTGCGGCGCGCCGGAATACGCGGCCCGCATGATCCAGATGGGCTTCCGGCTGACCACGATTGCCAACGATGCGGGCCTGATGGCCAAGGCGTCGCTGGAGGCCGTGGCGGGCGTCTGGAAGGTCGTCGGCGACAAGCGCTAGACCGGCTGCAGCATCCCGGCACGCGCGACGCGTGCCGGGCCAAGGTCAGGCCCGATCAGGCAGCGACCAGCGGCGCCACGAAGGGCACCCCGGGAACACAGATGCCGTTGGGCCGCCCGCTGGCCGTCGTCCCCAGCCGTTCCATCATCGAGGGCGGCAGTTCGGGTCCGTCTTCGCAGGCCAGCCACAGCCTCAGCAGGTGCCGCCGGCGCTCCGGTTCCGGCCAGTCTTCGTAGGCTGTGCGCGAATGCATGATGAAGTGATTCGACACCATCTGAATGTCGCCCGGCTGGAAGCTCATGTCCAGATGGAGCATCGGATCGGCCGCCAGTGCGTCCAGGTGATCGAGCGCCTCGATCTGTGCGCCAGTCAGCCGAGGCACCTCGGGCATGGCCTGCGCCTTGCTGATCGCGCTGCGCACGTACGACGCGATCATGCTCGGCGCGATCGGCGACCCGTCCGTCGC
>DAONCJ010000438.1:0-3934 GCA_035401985.1 Burkholderiaceae bacterium
GCTGGCGGCGTCGATCGGCGCGGCACTGCTGTTTGCGGCGGCGCTCGGACTGATCACGCTGCGGCTGCGCGAGTTCGTCTTTTCGCTGGTCACCTATGCGATCGCCGTCGTCGCCTCGACGATCGCGCAGAACTGGTCGTTCCTGGGGGGCTCCGACGGTCTGCGCGGCATACCGCCGTTGAGCCTGTCCTTGCCTGGCGCCACGCTGAGCGCCTCGAACGACCGTGAGCTGTGGCCGTTCGCCTTCGGGCTGCTGATGGTGGTGCTGTACCTGGTCGACCGGTTCCGGCATTCGCGCCTGGGATCGGCGGCGATCATGACGCACTTGAATCCACGGCTGGCGATCGTCTCCGGGATCGATCCGCAGCAGGTCCGACTGAAGGTGTTCCTGTTCTCGGCCCCGATCACGGCGTCGGCGGGGTGGCTTTATGCGTACCAGCGCGCCTACGTCAGCGCCGACATCCTCGATTCGTACTTCCTGATCCTGATGCTGACGGCGGTTGTGCTGATCGGCCGCCGCCTGCTGCTCGGCCCGCTGATCGCCACGGTGATGATCCTGACCCAGGAAAAATTCCTTTCGCTGGGCGGGTACGCCGACAAGATCATCCTGGGGGGCGTGCTGATCGCCACACTGGCGTTCTTCCCACGCGGTCTGATCGGCTTCGTTGAACCGCTGATGCGGGGTCTGCGGCGGGTGCTGGGGCGCGGGCCGCAGTCAGCCCCGTAGCACCTGGGAATTCACGGGCGGGACCCAGGCGGCCCCGGCGTCGACGCAGGCGTGAAGGCCATCAGGACGCCGGCGCTTCCTCGATCAGATCCCGATAGGCGTGCCAGGTGGCATGGCCGATCAGCGGCGCGGTGAAGATCAGCAGGCCGAACCAGAACACCAGGCTCGCGCCGATGATCGCAACGATCAGCACCGCCCACAGCAGCAGCGCGAGCGGGTTGGCGAACAGCGCCCTGACGCTCGAAAAGATCGCCATCATCGTGTCGGTACCCCGGTCGAGAATCAGCGGAACCGACACCACCGAGACGGCAAAGACGAGCGTGGCGAAGCCCAAGCCCACGCCGCCCCAGACCATCATGAACTCGACGTTGGAGAAGTTGACGATCTGATGGATCACGCCCTTCAGATCCGGGAAGTCCGTGGTCGAGAACAGCGCGAACAGCACCACCGACACGCGCGCCCAGACGATCATCGCGAAGGTGACGATGGCGGCGAAGAAGGCGACGCCACCCATGTTGCGCTTCCAGCAGACCATGCTGGCCGGCAGGCTGGTCGGCTCACCGCGCGCCCGCTGACGCGACAGCTCGTAGATGCCGGTGCAGACGAACGGCCCGATCAGGAAGAAGCCCGCGGTCAGGCCCATGGTGAGTTGCCAGCGCGTGGCGTACACCAGCGCGATCAGGCCGCCCATCAGGGCGAACAACATGCCGTAGAACGCGCCGCGCATGCCCGTGTGACGAAAATCGTCCCAGCCGCGCGCCAGCCAGCGCAGCGGCGCTGTGGTGTCGACCGTGCGAACACCAGGGATGCGGGAGTTGACCGGTTCCGCTGGTGGAACAACTGCTGGCTGCATTGCGTCGACATCGCTCACGGGGGGGCTCCTCGGTTACTGGAACAGAACGTCCATTCCGGCCTTGGTCAGTGCCGCGGCGCGGGCCTTCATCCATCCGGCTCGGAACTGCTCGCGATCCTCCGGCGGATTGGTCTTCATGTAGTCCTTCCACGCGTTGCCCAGCGTGGCCTGCCGCTTCAGCAGCGCCTCGTTGTGCTTCTGTGCCGCGTCGGTCCACAGCTTGGCTTCGGTCAGAGCCCGGACCGCCCCGGCGTGATAGGGCATCGTCCATTGAAGGTTCTGGCGCTTGCCTTCCAGACCATCGACACCGGGCACGGCGTCCTTGTACTCATCGTAATGGGTGAGCATCGCCTTGGTCAGCGCGTGGATCGTGCCGGCGTCCTGGGTGCCGTAGGCCATGAAGATCGGATACGGATACACCGACGTCTCGACGGTCTGACCCTTCGCATAGCCGGCGCCACAGGTCGACTTGTGCGGATAGAAGTACGGCGCGATCTTCTGCACGCGCGCCCATCCCGCCTTGTCCGAGGCCGGCATCGAGATCCAGGAGATGCCGCGCGGCGAGCTCTCGATCTCCTTGGCCAGGCCCGAGATGGTCGAGGCGAAGAACAGGTCGATCTCGTTGTTGACGACGCCCTTCATCATGGCGCCGTAACTGGCGAACTCGACCAGCTTCACGTCATTGGGCGTCCATCCGCCGAAAGCGATCAGCGCCAGCACGCTCTGATTGACGGCGGGCGATCCGACGACGATGCCCGCGCGCTTGCCCTTCATGTCGGCGGCCGACTTGACGCCCGCGTCGGCTGCCACGCCAAGCGACTGGCCGCTGCAGGTCGAGGCCGACAGGATCAGTTGCAAGGGCTGCGGGCCCCACTCCTTGACCGCGAACTCGAGCACGCCCTCTTGGGCGAAATAGGTGCCGATGCCCATGGCCGACGCCTGCGCCCGACCCGCCTTCAGTGGACCGAGCCGCGCCACGTCGTTGCCGGCTGGCAGCACGCGCATGTCGACGCCGAAGCTCTTCTTGAGCATCGCACCGACAGCGACCGCCTGATTGAATCCGTTGGACCCGGTTTCGTACGCGGTGACCGTGAGGGTGGATGGCAGCTTGGATTCCTGGGCACTGACCGACAGCGCCAGAGCGGCCGTCACCGCACCGAGGGTGGTCAACATGAACCTGCTTTTCAACATCTGTGTCTCCGTTGTGATCTTGTGGTTTTGTATTGCTGGTGGCCGGTTCGCAGGTCAGCGAACCAGCGCCACCACCGCGACGGCCGCGGCCGCGAAGGCCGTCAGCCGTGTGGTCAGAAGCGCGCCGGCAGGCGAGCGCCGGCGCGCCGCATCGGCAAGGAAGAACGCGCTGAACAGCAGTGCCGTCTGCGTGAGCGCCAGCCCGACGAGATATCCGGCGATCGGTGTGGCTTCTGCTCCGATCACCGTTTCGCCAAACGCATAGCCGTGCGCGAGTCCGGCCGCGACCGCCAGCGGCGTCGCCAGACCGGCTCCCGGCAGGCGACCGGCTAGCAGGCAGGCCGCCACGACGATCAGCGAGACGGCCACGTACGCTTCGCCGAAGGGCACGACGACCCCGGGTACCCGCAGGAGGGTGCCCGCCATCGCGGCCGACGCGAACAAGGCGGCGAGCCACAGGGCGCGGGCGCGCGGCACGATTCTGCCGGCGCCACAGAGCACGCCGGCGGCAAGCAGGAACATCAGGTGATCTGCCTCGATCACAGGGTGTCCGAACCCCGACAGCAGCCCCTGCCACAGGGTGGCGGGCGTCATGCCGCCCATGGGGTGATGCGCGAGCGCTGGTGACAGCCACGCGGCCAGCCAGACCGGCAGAACCCACCGCAGGCTTCGACGACTCAGAGAGACACGCATCATGGACTTCCCGATCGATTCAAGGGACTGCAGCTGCGGACAGGCGCGGCGGACGCCTCGGACCGTAGACCTCAGCCCGTGGCGCCCGAACCGGCGAGACGCTGGCCGAAGGCCAGCCGCGCCTGCGTGTATTCCTGCTTCAGGCGCTGACACAAGGCCTGGGTGGTCGGCAGGTCGTCGATGTTACCGACGCCATGGCCGGCGGTCCATATGTCCTTCCAGCGCTTTCGGGTCTGATCGCCGGAGACGATCTTGCCGGGCAGCGTGGTTCGCAGGACATCCAGATCGGCCCCCGCGGCCAGCAGACTGGGGGTCAGCCAGTTGGCCGGCGCACCGTCGACCGCCGCGCTGAAGAAGATGTCGCTGGCGTTCGAGCCGAGGATCATCTGCTTCTGGCCCTCGGCCGCCGAGGACTCCTGCGTGGCGATGAAGCGGGTGCCGAAATAGGCGAAGTCGGCGCCCATCGCCTG
>DAONCJ010000439.1:0-3931 GCA_035401985.1 Burkholderiaceae bacterium
ACCTCGGTCTGCGCCGCGCCGGCCGGCCGTGCGACGATTTCGCCGATCCGGGTGACGGTTTCACCGAGCGCGCTCAGACGCGTGATCGCCTCGTCCGTGTCGTCAGCCGCCACCACCACCACCATGCCGATGCCGCAATTGAAGACGCGATGCATCTCGTTGTCGGCGATCTGCCCGTGCTGCTGCAGCCAGCCGAACAGCGGGGGCATCTTCCAGGCGTCGCGATACAGGACCGCCTGCAAGGAGTCGCCAAGGATACGGGGCACGTTCTCGAGCAGCCCGCCTCCGGTGATGTGGGCCACGCCCTTCACCGGCACATGCTGCATCAGCTCGAGCATCGGCTTGACGTAGATGCGGGTGGGCGCCATCACGGCATCGGCCAGCGGGCGGCCATCGAGTTCGTCACGCAGGCGCGGCGATGTGATCGAGCCATGGGCGCGTTCAATCACCCGGCGGACCAGCGAATATCCGTTCGAATGGGCTCCGCTGGACGCCAGGCCCAGCACCACATCGCCGGGCTCGATGGTGCGGCCGTTGATGATGCGCGACTTCTCGACCGCGCCCACGGCGAATCCGGCCAGATCGTATTCGCCGTCCGGGTACATGCCCGGCATTTCGGCGGTTTCGCCACCGATCAGCGCACAGCCGGCCTGCTCGCAGCCCGTGGCGATGCCGCCGATCACCTGCGCCGCGGTGTCCACCGACAGCTTGCCGCAGGCGAAGTAATCGAGAAAGAACAGCGGCTCGGCGCCCTGCACGAGAATGTCGTTGACACTCATGGCGACCAGATCGATGCCCACGGTGTCATGGCGATCCAGCGCAAACGCCAGCTTCAGCTTGGTTCCGACGCCATCGGTGCCCGAGACCAGCACAGGCTCCTTGTAGCGCTTGGGCACCTCGAACAAGGCGCCGAAGCCGCCGATACCGGCCAGTACGCCCTCGCGCATGGTCCGCCGGGCCAGCGGCTTGATGCGATCGACCAGCGCATCGCCGGCGTCGATGTCGACGCCGGCGTCTTTGTACGAAAGTGGGGTGCTCATGAGTTGGCTCTGCTGTCCCGTTGCAAGGCGGGAAGCCGCGCACCGGCGGCGAAGACCGCCCGATCGGTAAATCCGGGGCGGCCGTTACCCCGATTGTAGCCGCGCGTACCGGAGAGCCTGATCATGGGACGACAGGAGCAATCCGCGTGCCCAGGCCGGCGCGCTCCATGAAGGCGAAGACCGATTCGACGGTGATGGTCTCGATCTGTCCGGCAAAGCGCTTGTCGCCCGGATGGTCGTCGAAGGCCACATTGGCCGCAGTCAGCCGCGCGCCGAGCCGGGTGGCCGTGCTGAGCGGCAGGACCGTGGGCTGATAGCCGCGCTCGCGCAGCCATGCCTGGGCGGCGATGCGATCGCCGATGCCCGGCGACAGCGCCATGGCCATCGTCTCGAGCACCCACTGATTGGACTGCTGGTAGCGCTGGGACCATGGGTATGAGACCAGGTTGTAGCGCGGCTCGTGCAGGCGCAGCACCGCCTCGCGGGTGCTGAACACCGGCGCCAGGGCGCGCTGCACATCGGGCGTCGGGATGAGGATGCCGGCCTCGAAGCGGAAGGGATCGTCGAGGAAGAACTCGCCCAGACCCTGCCAGTAGAGCCCCGCCTCCGCGGTGCCGCAGTCGTTGAGCTTGTGCGCCACACGCCAGACGCCGTCGCGCTTGAACGCGACACCGAGGTGCGAGTAGGTAAGCCCGTAGCGGCTCAGGTCCTGCCCGATGCGGGCGATCAGCGCGACGCTCGCCCCCTGCTGATCGAGGGCCGCCGCCGTGCGCTGTGCCAGGGCCAGTCCGTTGATCACCCGCTCGGTGCGCATCGGCTTGGCCTCGCAGCTGCGCCCTGCCATTGCCGGGGCGGCGGCGCCCAGACCGGTCAGCGCCAGCAGCAACGCTGCCGCAACACGCGGAACCCCGCCCGATTTCATCGCTCGATGAAGGCTCATGTCAGCGGCTGATCGGCTGGTGATGCAACAAGGCCTTGCCGACCTCGTTGGGCACGAACGCGATCACCGTGCCGGCCGCGCTGAGGATCATGCCGGCACCGATCGCGCTGGCTTCGACGGCGGAACCCACCTTCACCGACGCCCGGTCCAGCGCCTTGCCCGACAGTTCGATCGAGCACTGAACTCCATCGGAGGCACGCTCCAGCACCAGCAGCGAACCATTGGCGGTCGACTCCACCGCCCGCACCGAGAACCTCGCGCCTGCCGTGAGCACCATCACCGGCGCGACGACCGAGACGGCCACCGGCAGCATCGACACCGCGCTGAGCAGCGAGGCGTCATTGGGGCCTGCGAGCACGCGCTGGGGGGTCGCCGCCAGGGCGGCAGCCATGCCGAGGGCCAGCGCCATCTGGCGCAGGGAAGTGAGACGGGAGGTGGCAGGAAGCTTCGCGCGGCTGGAGGTCATTTCGAGACTCGTTCGTGGGGTTGCAATGAAAGCGATACTCGATGCATTCCCCAGCGGGGGCAACAGATCGATACAAAGTGCTCGGCAATACTGCCTTGAGTATCGTCTTTCGATACCCTTAAGCGGCGGACGACTCAATGGGGGCCGCCCGCCGCAGTCACCGACGGAATCGTCTGCGCGAGCAGATCAGCCACCCGGCTGCGCAGCCCTTGCGGCGTCGCGTCGGCAGGGTTCATGGCCGCCCCAACATTGAGGCCGACGCGGCTCCAGACGCCACGACGAAACGGCCGGCGCATCGCCGACCCGTCGATCCGCGAGAAGTACGAACCCCACAGGTTCTGCAGCGCCATCGGCACCACCGGCACCTGCAGGCCATCGGCCGCGGCGTTCTGCAGGATCTTGGCCAGGCCGCCCTTGAACTCGCCCAGCGTGCCGTCGCGCGTGATGCCGCCCTCGGGGAAGATGCCCAGCAGATCGCCTTCGCGCAGTACCTGTGCCGCGGCCTCGAACGCCGCCGCATACACCTGCGGGTCCTCCTTTTGCGGGGCGATCGGGATCGCCTTCGCCAGCCGGAACAGCGTGCCCAGCACGGGCGTGGCGAAGATGCGGTGGTCCATCACGAAGCGCACCGGCCGCGGACTGGCCGCCATCAGCAGCAGCGCATCGACGAAGCTCACATGGTTGCAGACCAGCACCGCGGCGCCGGCGACCGGTATGGCGTCGTCGCCCTGCACCTTGAAGCGATACAGCAGCCGCGACACGATCCAGGCCACGAAGCGCAGCAGGTACTCGGGCACCAGCAGGAAGATGTAGGCGGCGACCACCGCGTTGACCAGCCCGGTGACGAGGAAAAGCTGCGGCAGCGTGAACCCCGCCGACAGCAGCGCGCCCGCCATCACCGAGCTGGCGATCATGAACAGCGCATTAAGGATATTGTTGGCCGCGATGATCCGAGCCCGGTGGCTGGGCTGGGCGCGCGACTGGATCAGCGCGTACATCGGCACGCTGTACAGACCGGCGAACAGCGCCAGCAGCGCCAGATCGGCAATGACCCGCCAGTGCGCAGCCACCGACACGAACTGACCGACCGAATAGCCGGCTGCGCCCGAGGCACCGGACGCACCCGGCACTGCGCCGGCCGCGAAATACAGATCGACCGCAAAGACCGTCATACCGATCGCCCCCAGGGGCACCAGACCGATCTCCACGTGACGACGGCTCAGCGTCTCGCACAGCAGCGAACCGATCGCGATGCCGACGGAAAACACGACCAGCAGCAGCGAGGCCACCTGCTCGTTGCCGTGCAGGACGTCCTTGGACAGCGCCGGAAACTGGGTGAGGAAGATGGCGCCCAGGAACCACATCCACGAAATGCCCAGCAGTGATCGGAAGACCACGAGGTTCTCGCGCGCCAGCTTCAGGTTGGCCCAGGTCTCGGTGAACGGATTCCAGTTGATGCGCAGCTGCGGATCGACCGCCGGCGAC
>DAONCJ010000440.1:0-3912 GCA_035401985.1 Burkholderiaceae bacterium
CGCGCAAGTACCTGGCCACCCAGATGGAGAAGTACTTTTTCGGCGAAGGCGCCGACAAGCCCACCGGCTTCGTTCCGCCCACCGAATGAACCGGGGGGCGCCTGGCGCCCCTGCCGTTCAGGCGATGCGCTGCACCCCGCCGGCCGTGGCGACCAGCACCACGGCAGCCGGCTGACGGGCGAACAGGCCCACCGCCACCACCCCGGGCCAGTGATCGATCTCGGCCTCGAGCGCCGACGGATCGGCAATGCGAAGCCCGCGCACATCCAGGATCTGATTGCCGTTGTCGGTGACGAAGCCGGCGCGCAGCACCGGTTCGCCGCCCAGGGCGCGGGCCCGCGCCGCGACCAGTTCGCGGGCCATCGGGATCACCTCGATCGGCAAAGCGAAAGCACCCAGTGTGCTCACCTGCTTGGAGGCATCGACGATGCACACGAACCGGTCGAAGGCGCTGGCGACGATCTTCTCGCGGGTCAGCGCCCCGCCGCCGCCCTTGATCATGTGCCGCCCCGGATCGATCTCGTCGGCTCCGTCGACATACACCGGGCGCGGCAACCCGCCCAGCACCGCATGATTGAGGTCGAGCACCGGGATGCCGACGGCACGAAGCCGCTCGGTGCTGCGCTCGGAGCTGGACACGGCGCCGGCGTAGCGCTCGGGTGTCTCGCCCAGCGCATCGATGAAGAAGTTGACCGTCGAGCCGGTGCCCACACCCACCAGTGTGCCGGGCTCGAGTTCGGCAAGCGCTGCGCGCGCTGCGGCGCGTTTGAGATCGTCCTGGTTCATCGGCGGGATTTTAGCGCGCGGACTGCGCGACCCGCACCGCGGCGCAGGCGGCGCGGTTCGCGCCCTGTCGCAGGGCCGCTTAGGCGGCGGCGAGTTCCCGCACCGTCACCGCCTTGATCAGCGCACGGTTGCACTGCTCGACCGAAAGCAGCGCCATGTCCAGACTGTCGGCCAGCTTGCGATCGGGCGGACGCTCGACCGCCTCGGCCACCGCCAGATAGGGCGTGAACGGTCCGGTGCGCTCGCACAGGGCCTCGCGGATGCTGCTGGGCACGTAGAGCTTTTCGAGCAGCACCGGCAGCGGCTCGCGGAACAGCTTGTCGATCAGAGACAGCACGCCCAGGATGAACACCTCGTCGCGCTGGGCGTCGTTGCCGTCCTGGCCGACCAGGTGCTCCATGAACAGCCCCCGGCGGAATGAGGCGAACATCACCGGCTGCATGTTGGCGTCCTTGCTGGCGGTCATCAGCATCAGCAGCAGCCAGCGCTTGAGCCGCTCATAGCCGAGCATCATCACCGCATGCCGGAACGACTGGATCTCGACCGGCAGGCCAAAGGCTGCCGAGTTGATGTAGCGCAGCAGCCGGTAGGCCAGCGCGGCGTCGCGCCGGATGGTCTTTTCCAGATCGCTCGGGTCGGCATCGCGTTCGATCATCGACAGCAGCTGCGTGATGGTGCCGAAATCGGGGTTGGAGTCGCTCGGCTTGGCATGCTGGATCGCATCGTCGAACGGCCAGCCGATGCAGGCGAGCGCGCCGGTCTCGAAGCTCTTCTTCAGCATGCCGATGCTCTTCACGCCAGCCTGGGCATAGGGAATCGAGCGCGAATACCCGCGATCGTGTCCGGTATCGGCATCGCGCAGGCGCCGGTCGGCGACCACATCGATGATCGACATCTTGAAGGCCGACAGCATCGAGCCCGGCAGGGTGCTGACTGGACGGCCGCCGAGCACGAGCACGTAGCCGCGACGCTGCAGCTGCGTGATCATCTCCAGGCCCTCGGGGGTTCCGGTGAGCGCGGCGGGCACCTCGATCCACAGATGCTTGAAGACCGCCTGCTCGAGCAGGTCTGCGGGCAGCGAATCGCCGTCGATGCGCAACAGCACCGGCGTTCCGTCGGCCGGCCAGAGCTTGGCCAGATCGCCATAGAGCCGGGTGAGGTCGGCCGGCTCGGGGCCGCGGGCACGGCAGGTGAAGCGCATGGCGATCGCCTTGCGCGTGCGATCGACGATCGGTTCGTATCCGAGGAGTGTGCTGGAAATTGCTGCGGTAGCCATCTTGACGTGGTTCCGTTCAGTGGTTCGGGTGAGATCCGGCGAGCCGGGTCGACGTCATCGGGTTCACAGGTAGTCGAAGAGCGACATCTTCGAGATCTGCGAGTAGGTCTTCATCGCGGCCGACATCGCGGTCTGGTTGTTCTGGAAATCGGAGATCGCCTTGGCGAAGTCGACATCGACCAGATCGGACATCTGCGACGCCAGTTCGATCGAGCTGCCCTGTGCCAGGCTGTTGCGGCTGTCGAGCGCCCGCAGGTGCTCTCCGACCTCGGTGCGCTTCGAGCTGGCGCGATCGATCGCCACATCGATGCCGGCCAGTGTCGAGCTGACGGTGGCCGTCACGGTGGCCGGGGTCGCGGTCGGGTCCTGCAGCACTGCCAGCGCGCTGTCGAGCAGATCGAAGACGCTCTGGGTGCTCGCGCCGTTAGGAATGTTCATGAAGGTCTGACGGCCGTCCAGGCTGGTCGGCGTATCGGCGTCGAGGCCGACCTGCTGCTCGCCCACCTGCGGCTGGTAGGTGACGCTCGCGCCATCGACGAAAGGGGCGCTGCTGGTGCCCTGCCCGCCAAAGACGTAGCCGCCCGCGCCATCCGGGCGATTGGCCAGGGTCAGCAGCTCGTCGCGATAGCCGCGGAACTGCGTCGCCAGCATCCCGCGATCCTCCGCAGACAAGCTTCCGTTGCCGGCCTGCATGATCCCTTCGCGCATCAGCTGCATCACCTCGGTGACCTGACCCAGGGTCAGATCGGCCTGCTTGAGAATGGTGCCCGCAAAATCGTTCATCCGCGTCTGGGTCTCGATGCGGCGCTGCGCCGAACGGGTTCGTTCGGCCGCGGCGGCGGCCATCGGATCGTCGCTGGCCGTCAGCAGCTTGCGCCCGGTCGACAGCTCGGTCTGGGTGCGCGCCAGCTTGGACGTGCGATCGTTCATCGCGTCGATCGCGTTCTGGTAGGCGAAGGAGGTGGATACGCGCACGTGGTTGCTCCGGCTGTGAAATCGATGGGGCGGCTGATCAGGTCGCGGCTTGCAGCAGCGTGTCGAACACGGTCTGCGCAGTGGCGATCAGCTTGGCAGCGGCCTGGTAGGCCTGCTGGTACTGCAGCAGCCGTGCTGCCTCTTCGTCGAGATTGACGCCCGATATCTCGGAGCGCGCCGCCTCGGCGTCCTCAAGAGTTCGGGACGACAGCGCCATCGACGACTGGGCCGACTGGGTGCGGATGCCGATATCGGCCGTCAGATCGCCATAGGCGTCGACCGCCCGCTGGCCGCCGACCAGCAGCCGGTCGGCAATGCCTACCATTGCCCGCGCGTTGCGGTTGTCAACCGCCGGGTTCTGGGTCGCCCCCACGCTGATGGTGTCGCTGGCGGCCGGCGTGCCCTTGAGCGTCATCTGCCAGCCGTTGTAGTTCAGCGTCATGCCGGGCGTATAGGTCAGGCCGGTCGGATTGCCGGTGCCGGTGCCGACGACGTCAAAGGTGGTCGGACTGGTGAACTGGATGCTGACCGGGGCGGTCAGATTGGGGTCGTTGGCCGTCACCTGGAAGGACGAGACACCGGCGTCGCCGGCGTTGGTCGCCCCCAGCTGCGGAGCCGCGGCCAGACCCGTGGCCAGACGCGACGGCGAAGCCAGCACCATCGAGAAGTCGTTCGCAAATTCGGAGGCCGCACGCACCAGAAACTTGTCTCCGGCCGCCGCGGTGCCGCTGCTCAGGCTGACCTGGACGCCGTCGATGGTCACCGGAAAGCCGGCGACGGGCACTACCGACTTGTCGCTCGCGCGCGTCGCCGACCAGTTCGTGCCGTCATAGTTGAATTCGTAGTCGCCGGCGCTGACCTGCGTGCCATCGACC
>DAONCJ010000441.1:0-3910 GCA_035401985.1 Burkholderiaceae bacterium
TGGCTCGTCGTATCTGCTTCACGTCGCACACGCTGCGCAGGCGATTGCGGCTGGCAAGTGCAGCATTGCACTGATCACGCTGGCCGGTCGTCCGCGCAGCGAATCGCACAGCGGCACCCTGCCCCGACCGGTCATCGCCAACGTGCCGGATTCGCCCTTCGAAAGTCCGTACTTCCAGGTGACCGTCAACAGCTATGCGATGGTCGCCGCGCGCCACATGTACGAGTACGGCACCACCAGCGAGCAGCTCGCCTGGATCAAGGTCGCCGCGTCGCACCATGCCCAGCACAACCCGCACGCGATGCTGCGCGAGGTGGTCACTGTTGAAGACGTGCTGAATTCGCCCGTCATCGCCGACCCGCTGCACCGCATGGACTGCTGCGTGGTCAGCGACGGCGGCGGCGCACTGCTGGTGGTCAAGCCCGAGATTGCCCGCGCGCTGAAGCGCCCGCTGGTCAAGATCATCGGCGCCGGCGAAGCGATCAAGGGCCAGGACGGCGGCAAGGTCGACCTGACGTATTCGGGCGCCGTGCGCTCGGGCGCGGCCGCGTTCGAAGAGGCCGGCGTGTCACGCAGCGACATCCAGTACGCCTCGATCTACGACAGCTTCACGATCACCGTGCTGATGCAGCTCGAAGACCTCGGCTTCTGCAAGAAGGGCGAAGGCGGCAAGTTCGTTGCCGACGGCAACCTGATTTCCGGAGTCGGAAAGCTGCCGTTCAACACCGACGGCGGCGGCCTGTGCAACAACCATCCGGCCAACCGCGGCGGCATCACGAAGGTCATCGAGGCGGTGCGCCAGCTGCGCAACGAGGCGCATCCGGCGGTCCAGGTCAAGGACTGCAAGCTGGCGCTCGCGCACGGCACCGGCGGGCTGCTGGGCAATCGCCATGGCAGCGGCACCCTGATCATGGAACGGGAGTGATTCAATGACCCTGATGGCACAAGACCGAAAACTGACCGCACCGACCGTCTACCCGGACAACGCCGAGTTCTGGAAATCCGCCAGCGAAGGCCGGCTGCTGGTCAAGTACTGCAACGGCTGCAAGCAGTCGCACTGGTATCCGCGGGCAATCTGTCCTCACTGCGGCAGCGACCGCACCGAGTTCAAGCCGTCCCCGGGCACCGGCACGATCTACAGCGTCAGCGTCACGCGGCGCGCCGGCCCGGTCGCGTTTGCGATCGCCTATGTCACGCTCGACGAGGGCGTCAGCATGCTGACCAACATCGTCGACTGCGACCTTGACGCGCTGCGCATCGGTCAGAAGGTGCGGGTCGTGTTCAAACCCACCGAGGGCGGTCCCCCGGTGCCGATGTTCACGCCCGCATGAGCGACGCGCCTGCGCTCCGTGCCGCCCGGTTTCGCGCGCTGCATGGGGCGCCGGGCGCATTCGTGATGCCCAACCCCTGGGACGCAGGCTCGGCCAAGGCATTGGCCGCGCTCGGGTTTCAGGCGCTCGCCACCTCCAGCGGCGCCAGTGCCGGGGTGCTGGGCCGACGCGATGGCCAGTTGAGCCGCGATGAGGCCCTAGCGCATGCGCGGATGATCGTGCAGGCCACCGATCTGCCGGTGTCCGCCGACCTGGAAAAGGGCTTCGGTGACGACCCTGCCACCGTCGCGCAAACCCTGCTGCTGGCCGCCGACACCGGCCTGGCCGGCGCCTCGATCGAGGACGCCAGCGGCGACCCCTCGCGACCCATCTTCGACTTCGCGCTCGCGGTCGAGCGCATTGCCGCTGCCGCCGAAGCGGTGCGTGGCATGGCCCGGCCGTTCGTGCTGACCGCGCGCACCGAAAACTTCCTGCATGGAAGGGCCGATCTCGACGACACGATCCGCCGCCTGCAGGCCTTTCAGAAGGCCGGCGCCGAAGTGCTGTTCGCCCCGGGTCTGCCCGACCTGGCGGCGGTCCGCACGGTGTGCGAATCGGTGGGCGCACCAGTCAACTTCATGGCCGGGATCAAGGGCAAATCATTCACCGTGGCCGAGCTGGAGCGAGCGGGCGTCAAGCGTGTCAGCGTCGCGTCGTCGTTCTATCGCGCGGCGATGGCCGCGCTGCGCGATGCCGCCACCGAGGTGCGCGACCACGGCAGCTTCGGATACCTGGACCGGATCTAGGCGCGCCCGCGCCGCGTCCCTGATAATCGGCGCACGCGCACAGCCCTCTTCCTTCGGAGAACAAAGCATGGCGATTGAATCCCTCGGGTACGTCGGCTTGCGGTCCGACAAGCTCGCCGACTGGGCAGACTACGCGCCGGGGCTCCTGGGGCTGGATGTGGCCGAGCGCACCGCGTCACGTCTGCGCCTGCGGATGGACGATCGGGCGCAGCGACTCGTGGTCTCGAGCGATCCGGCCGACGAAAATCATTTCGGCTGGGAAGTGCACGATGCGCCGGCGCTCGCTGTGCTTGCGCAACGTCTGTCGCAAGCCGGCGTCGCGGTGCAGGCGCTCAGTGCCGCTGAATGCGACGCCCGTGCGGTCGGTGAAGGCATCTGGTTCCGCGACCCGGCGGGCAACCGGCTGGAAGCTTTCCACTCGGCCGCCACGGCAGCGACCCCGTTTCGACCCGGACGGCCGATCTCCGGGTTTCGCACCGGTGCGATGGGCATGGGCCACGTCGTGTTCACCGTCGAGCGGATCGAGGACATGCAGTGGTTCTATCAGGACCTGCTCGGCTTTCGACTCAGCGACTACTGCGAGCGCCCGTTCAGAGCCTATTTCTTCCACCTCAATGCCCGCCACCACAGCCTCGCGCTCATTCAGACCGGCCGGCACGGCATGCATCATCTGATGATGGAACTGCTGAACCTCGATGATGTCGGCCAGGGCTACGACGTCGCGCAAGCCGAGCCGGGGCGGATCGCCACCACGCTGGGACGCCACACCAACGACTTCATGACCTCGTTCTATGCGCGCACGCCCGACACGCTGATGATCGAATACGGATGGGGCGGACGCGCGATCGATCCGCAGGCCTGGCAGTCGCAGGAGATGCACCACGGGCCGAGCCTGTGGGGACACGACCGGACCTGGCTGCCACCCGAGCAGCTGGCCGAGGCACGGGCCTTCCGTGCCCGGGTGGCGACCGAAGGGCTGCGCGAACCCGTGCAGGTGCTGCCAGGCAATTTCGAGGTGGTTTCATGACAACCGGAACATCCCCCGACAGGCCGGCCGAACCCGCCGGCAGGACCGCATCGCGGCGTGAGCAGATGCTGGTCAGCCCCGAGTGGCTGCATGCGAGGCTCGACGACCCCACGGTTCGGATCATCGACTGCAGCGCCCAGCTGATCATCCAGCCGGTCGGCCCGTCGCGCGTCGAGAGCGGCCTGCCGCACTATCAGCAGGCGCATCTGCCGGGCGCGCGCTACCTGAACATGGCGACCGACCTTTCCGATCCGTCCGGCGCGTTCCCGTACACGTTTCCGACCGACGCCCAGATCGAGGACCGGCTCGGCCAGCTGGGCATCGGCAATGACGATCACATCGTGCTGTACGGCAGCGGCTACCTGGGCTCGGTCACGCGCGTCTGGTACGTCCTGCATGCGGCGGGACACGCGAAGCTGTCGATGGTCGACGGCGGATTCGAGCGCTGGCGCGACGAGCGCCGCCCGCTGACCGCGACACTGCCGACCGTCACGCCGACCCGCTACCGCGCACAGCGGCGTGCCGGAATGGTCACCGATGCGGCCGGCGTGCTGGCCGCGCTCGACGACCCGCAGATCTGCCTGATCAATTCGCTCAGCCGCGAGCAGTTCGAGGGCACCGGCGGGACACACTACGGCCGCCCGGGTTGCATCCCCGGCAGCGTCAGTGCTCCGGCCCGCGCAATGATCGACCCGCTGACCAACCGCCTGCTGCCCGACGATGTGCTGCGGGCCCAGCTGGAGCAGGCCGGCGTGTGGCAGACAGGA
>DAONCJ010000442.1:0-3908 GCA_035401985.1 Burkholderiaceae bacterium
GGTCGTTGTACTGCGCCACCAGTGTGTGCCGCACCAGATCGGCCGGCACACCGGGGCGAAGGTTGTGCACCAGGATGTCGGCGCTGGCAGCCAGCGTCTTGAAGGCGGCCAGCCCGGCCTCGCTCTTGAGATCGAGCGCGATCGACTGCTTGCCGCGGTTGAAGATGTGGAAGGTGAGCGCATCGCCATGCCGAAAGGGCGGCCCCATCCGGCGCGCGTCATCGCCACCGTCGGTGCGCTCGATCTTGAGCACTTCGGCGCCGAGGTCGGCAAAGATGGCGCCGGCGAACGGGCCGGCCAGCACCTGACCCAGTTCCAGCACACGGATACCGTCCAGCACGCCCGGCACGGCACCCGCTGGGCGTGCCTCGCTGCTGCTGTCCGACGGCGAAGCAGCGTTCGCGGGCTCAGACGTGGGTGGAGTCTTCGGTTCGGTCATCGGTGCGGAGCTCCGTGGGTCGTCAGGCAGCGATGTCGGCCAGCGCGTCGAACTCGCGCAGCAGCGCCTCGCCCTGCGGATGGTCGCGCAGGCGCGCATGCACCTGCTCGCGCTGCTGGGCGGCGGCCAGTCGCGGCTGTTCGACGGTCGCCCAATGGATCAGGCCGCGCCAGAACCGGTCGATCAGCACGCGGCCGGCAATGGCGCCCCCGTCGACCGTGCAGAACGACATCTCGCGAAGCTCTCCGAGGTACAGGCGCAGCGACTGGATGTGGATCGTCTCGTCGGTGCGGATGCGTTCGATGATCAGCGCCGCGGCTTCGGCCTGCGGGCGGCGATCGGCGAAAAGGTCCGGCGTGCGCAGAATGGCTTGCGTCCCGGCGAATCCGATCTCGGCGCGGAATTCGATGACCAGCAGGTTCATCAGGAACGCCAGCATGCCCTCGTACTCGGGGGCGATCTCGGGCATCACCCGCTTGCCGGTGTCGGGACGCGAGATGCTGGCGGGCGGATCGACGTCGGGAAACGCCTTGGGACCGAAGGCCAGATCGCGGGCGACGAACCACATCACATCATGCCCACCGATGCCCTTGTCGGGCTCGCCACCTTCGTCGATGCCGTGGGCCAGCAGCAGGCCGCGGTCGAGATGACCGATCGACAGCGTCTCGATGTCATCGGTGACCAGCTTGCGCAGGTCCGGGAACTGCATCTGGGCCAGCACCCGGCCCCGCGCCTCGATCTTGCCGGTGATGGTCAGCCCGTTCCAGAAAGTCTGTCCGTGACCGGCCCGCAGCAGCAGCAAGTGCTGCGCCAGGTTCGGCACGCGCACACCCGCCAGCAGCGACGAGTCGGCCTCGAAGAGTTCGCCGCCGCGGGCGCGCAGCGCCTCGGTCCAGGCGGTGAGCGCCTGCGCGCGGCCCAGGGCGCGCGGCGGAACGTAGTGGCCGTCAGCATCGAAGCCGCCGTGCATGCGCTGGCCGTCGATGATGTGCGGTGCGGCGAAGATGTGGTTGCCGAGCAGTTCGGGCTGGGTGTAACTGAGCTGGTTCATGTGATCTCCCTGGCGACGCATTCTATCGACCCTGATGGCCTCGCGCTGCCCTGGAACGGCGCCAGCCCGCGGCTGCACGGGACGGCCGCGCCGGTGTAACTTGCCGACTGCCGCTGCGCGCGCCTGCGGCGCCCGCCGCAAGCCGCCGCCCCGTCACACCTCGTCCGAAAGCCTGCCCCATGGAATCCGCCCGCTCCCTGATCGCCCGTCTTGCCTCGCGCGAGGTCTCGGCCCTGGAACTCTGCGAGCAGGCCATCGCCCGCATCGAAGCGCTGGACGCCACGATCAATGCGGTGGTGGTGCGCGACTTCGAGCGCGCGCGCGACCAGGCCCGTGCCGCCGATGCTGCGCTGGCGCGCGGCGAACGGCGGGCGCTGCTGGGCCTGCCGATGACGGTCAAGGAGGCCTTCGACGTGCAGGGCCTGACCACCAACTGGGGGATCCGCGCCTTTCGCGAGCACCGGCCGGCACAGGATGCGGTGATGGTCTCGCGCCTGAAGGCGGCCGGCGCAGTCATCCTGGGCAAGACCAATGTCGCCACCGCGCTGGCCGACTGGCAGAGCGTCAATCCGATCTACGGCCGCACGGTCAATCCGCACGACGCGGGCCGAAGTGCCGGCGGTTCCTCAGGGGGATCGGCTGCGGCGCTGGCCAGCGGCATGGTCGCGCTCGAACTGGGTTCCGACATCGGCGGCTCGATCCGCGTGCCGTCGAATTTCTGCGGGGTCTACGGCCACAAGCCGAGTCACGGCCTGCTGCCCACACGCGGCCACACCTTTCCCGGCTCGACCGAAGAGTCGAACGTGCTCAATGTGGTCGGACCGATGGCCAATCACCCGGCCGATCTGGCGCTCGCGCTGGACGTGCTGGCCGGCCCCGATGAGCTCGAGGCCACGGGCTACCGGCTGGCCCTGCCGGCGCCGCGACACACCCGCCTGGGCGATTTCCGCGTGCTGGTGCTGAGCGACAACCCCGACTGCGCCACCGACAGCGAGGTCAAGGCCGGCGTCGCCCGCATCGCCGACCGGCTGGCCGACGCCGGCGCTTCGGTCGCCCATCGGCATCCGCTGCTGCCTGACCTGAGCGCCAGCTACCGGGCCTATCAGGCGCTGCTGGGCACCGTCACGACGCGAGGGTCACGCGATGCCGGGCCGCCGCTGGACGCGCACGCCTGGCTCGATCTGCTCGACCGGCGCCAGCAGGCCCGCGCCGCGTGGCGCCGGCTGTTCGGCGAGATCGATATCGTGGTCGCGCCGGTCTTCGGCACCGCGGCCTTCCCGCACGTGACGGAAAGCGACTGGATGAAGCGCACGCTGACGATCGATGGCCAGTCGACGCCCTACCATCGGCAGCTCGCCTGGCCCGCGGTGGCCACCTACCCCGGCCTGCCGGCCACCGCGGTGCCTGCCGGGCGGACTGCGCAGGGCATGCCCACCGGCGTGCAGCTGATCGGACCGTATCTCGAAGACCGGACCCCGCTCGCGCTGGCCGAGATGCTGCACGCGGCATCGTGCCGAGAATAGGGGTTTGAGCACGCGCGGGGCCGCGACGCGTCCGCCCTTGCGGCGAAGCCGTCGAAGACTGCGGCATGATGGACCGTCGCCTTCCCGGCAGGCCCGCCGCATGACCCTGCAGTCGCCGCAGACCCCAAAGTCTCCACCATCATCCGAGTCCCCCGAGCCCCAGCACCCCTCGGGGCCTCCGCGCGCCTTCAACAACCGCCTGGGCATCCTGTGGATGCTGCTGGCGACGATCGCGTTCATGGGCAACGACGCCATGATCAAGAGCATGGGACAGCGGCTGCCGGCCGCCCAGATGATCGTCGTGCGTGGCGTGATGGCGATGGCTTTGATCGCCTTCGTTGCCTGGCGGATGGGCGTGATGGGTCGCATCGCCGACATCGCGCGCGGCTGGGTAGTGTTGCGGGCCTTCTGCGAGGGCCTGGGCACCCTGATCTACCTGGCCGCCCTCTTCAAGCTGCCGCTGGCCAACGCCACCGCGATCAACATGTCCTCGCCGATGTTCATCGCGGTGCTGGCGATGATCTTCCTGCGCGAACGCGTCGACCGTGCACGCTGGCTGGCGATCGCCGTCGGCTTTGCCGGTGTGCTGCTGGTGATCCAGCCAAGCGCCAGCGGCTTCAACGGCTACGCCTGGCTGGCGCTGCTGGCCACCGTCATCTATGCCTGCCGTGATCTGCTGACCCGCAAGGTGCCGGCCATCACGCCATCGATCCTGGTCACGCTGGCCACCGCAGCCGGGGTCTGGCTGATGGCCGTGGTGGTGCTGATCATCGAGGGATGGCAGCCGATGCAGTGGCGCGATGTCGGGCTGCTCGGCATCGCCAGCGTGTTCCTGTCGACCGGCTACTACGCAGTGATCTGCGCGATGCGCCTGGGCGAAGTGTCGGTGGTCGCG
>DAONCJ010000443.1:0-3903 GCA_035401985.1 Burkholderiaceae bacterium
CAACGAATGGGGACGCAGCCACGACGTGAAGAACCTCTTCATCGTCGATGGCAGCATCTTCGTCACCTCGGCCGGCGTCAATCCGACATCGACCATCCAGGCGCTGGCGCTTTACATCGCCGACAACATCAAGCAGCGCCTGGCTAACCTGTTCGACTGAGTTCCCATGGCACCCGTCATCCCGATCGCCAACGATCACCCGCTGTCCACCCGGGAGCGGACAGTGCTGCGTCTGCTGGCGGCGCTGATGATTCCGGCCAGCACGCGGCACGGGGTTCCCGGCGCCGACGACGATCGCATCTTCAGCGACATCCTCGACACCCTTCGACCCCAGGCGGCGCGCATCAGCGAGATGCTGCAAAGCCTCGACACGCTGGCCGGCCAGCCCTTCGATACCCTAGATCCTGCGCAGCAGCGCTCGATCGCCGATGTGTTTCGCAAGAACAGATCCCCGGGTCTCGCGGCGGCGGTCAGCGCCACGGTCCAGTGCTACTACCGCGACGACCGCGTGATGCATTCGCTGGGAATGGAGGCCCGCCCGCCCTTCCCCGGAGGCTTCGAGGTGGAGCAGGGCGACTGGTCGCTGCTCGACCCGGTGCGCGAGCGGCCGCCGCTGTACCGCAAGGCGCCCTGAGGGCGCCGCGCAGGTCAGCCGCTTGTCGAAGGCGCGGCTCGCGCTTTCAGTCGCCCAGGTCGATCGTCTGGGACAGCGTGATTCCCGCGAGACCAGGCGGCTGCTCGTGGTCGGCCACGATCCAGGCCCGGTCGGTCAGGTCGGCCGCGTCCGCCAGGATGTCCGACAACACACGCCCTGAGCCAGCGTCCAGAGCGGCATACGGCGTGTCCAGCAGGGTCACCTGCGCGCGGCATGCCGCGGCCGCGACCAGCCCCACCTTGCGCCGGCTGCCGGTGGAAAGCATGTAAAGCGGCTTGCCGATGTGTTCGGCAAGTCCGAATGCGTCGATCAACCCGCTCTGCAGCGCGTCATCCCAGGCCGCGTAGCGCGCACGGCGCTCAGCGAGCCACTGCAGTCCCGACTTCCCATCGTCGGCAGCATCGGCGGCACTGTCCCAGAACAGCGAGGCGGCCGGCCTGTGCACGGCGCCCTCCATAGGCACCTGCACACCGGCCAGCAGACGAAGCAGCGTGCTCTTGCCGCGCCCGTCGCCGCCGCGCACGAGCGTCAGCCCGGGTCGGATGTCGAACGACAGAGCCTCCAGCAGCCGCAGCCCGGGATACGAAAAGCCAAGGCGCTCGGCACGGATCAGGACGCTGTGCTTCGAAGACAGGGGATTGTGCAAGGGACGGTTCCGAGGCTGGGGCGCTCATGGATGGTAAACGCTCGACTGTGCGCCATCCCGCGCGCGCACCCCCTGCTGCGGGTTCACTTTTTCGGCCCCCGGCGACGCGCCCCGGCGGCGCTGGCGCAGAACGGTCCGTCGTGGCCACCGCGTCGGGCATTGCCGGGACTAGAATGACTTCGACCCTATCCTCTTCCCTCTGAAGCCAACGCTTCGCGGAGACCGCAGCATGATCGTCACCGGAACCCGAGCACACGGCCAGATGCGCCGCCGATTCCTGGAGCTGCCCAGCGGCTTCTCGTACCACAAGGGCGAATGGATGGAGTCGGGCGATGATCCGCTGCTCTCGCCCACGATGTTTCTGGTCGAGCAACCTGCGGGCAAGGAGCTTCCCACCCACTGGCATCGCGAGAACCAGTTCCAGGTGGTGGTCGCCGGCAGCGGCCACATGGGCCGCCACGAGATCGCACCGATCATGGTTCACTACGCGGGCGCCTACAGCGGCTACGGTCCGATCATTCCCGGACCCGAGGGCGTCAAGTACTTCACGATCCGGGCGGTGTTCGAGCAGGGCGCGATGATGGCCGCCACGCAGCTCGCCAACATGATCCGCGGACCCAAGCGGCAGGAGTCGACCGAGCGCTATCAGCCGCTGGGCGAGGCCGGCCTTGCCGGTCTGGCGAACGCGCGCTGCGTCGATCTGATCGAGCCGGCAGCCGACAAGCTGGCTGCGCAGGTCTGGCAGCTGCCCCCCGGAGCCAGCGCGCAGGCGCTCGATCCCGCCGGCAGCAGCGGCCAGTTCCTGATGGTGCTCTCGGGTGGTCTGCGTCATGGCGACCAGGTGCTGCACGAGTGGGAGACGGTGTTCGTTTCCGCGGACGAGCCGGCGCAACGGCTGCAGGCGTCCGAGTCAGGCGCCGAAGTGCTGCTGTTGCAGATTCCGCTGAAGGAAGACGTCTATCACACGCCAGCCGCCCGTCAGGCGCTGGCCGCAGGGGCTTCGGCCTGAATCACCCCCGATTGAGCCTGAGCGACGCTGCTGGGGCTCGATCCACAGCCGCGCGGGCCTGATCCACAGGCGCGCGGGCCTGATGAGCCACAGCTGCTTGGGCCTTACGGACAGCGCGGCCGCCACTTTGGCGGCAGTGGCCGGTCAGGCCGGCTGAGCGGGGCGATGCGCCCCCTGCCGGTCGTGCTTCGGCAGCGACAGGATCAGCAGCCCCCCGACGATGCTCATGCCGGCCACGAACAGGAACGCACTGTCGTAGCTGCCGACCACGTCCTGATAGCGGGCCACGGCCAGCGGCCCCCCGGCCCCGAGAATCAGTGCAAAGGGCAGCGCCGCGCTGCGCACCGCGCCCAGGTGCCGGCGACCGAAATAGGTTCCCCAGATCACTTCCTGGATCGGAATCATTCCCCCCCAACCCACACCCAGCAGCATGAACGCCGCGTACTCCCACACATCCGATCGGGCCTGAACGCTGAAGACGATCGCGATCAGCGCCGTGCCCGACAGGATGGCGCTGACCGCCCCGAGCGGCTTCGGATTCATCCGGTCGATCAGCCAGCCCCACACCGGCTTGGTGGCCAGCGCCGGCACCGAGGCCAGGATGATCATCAGCGCCGCCGTGTCGCGCGAATAGCCCGAGTCGGTCATGAACGGAATCGTCTGGAACAGCACGACCGGAATCAGCACCTGGAACATGCCGAACGCCGCCACCAGCATGTAGAAGGCCGGCATGCGCAGGGCCTGCGCCCGCGTCATCGATGAATCGAAATCCGCCTGGGCACGCGCCCCGCCGCCTGCCGCCAGCTGCGCCCGCGTTTTGCCGTCGGGCGACAGGCCATGGTCCTCAGGAGCCCGACGCATCATCATCGCCGCCGGCAGGGTCAGCAGCAGCGTGGCGGCCGCCATCGCCTGCCAGCCGATGCGCCAGCCGTAGTTGTCGATGCAGCGGGTGATCAGGGGCGTGGCGCCGATGCCGGCGAACGAGACCCCCATCGATGACCAGGCAATCGCCTGCCCGCGCTTCTCGACGAACCACTTGGCCAGCGTGACATTGACGACCAGACTGCCGATCAGCGAGGCCCCGACCGTGAGCATCACGCCATTGAGCAGCACCCACTGCCACCAGGCGTGGATGAACGACAGGGCGAACAAAGAGGCCGCAAGGATCGACAGCCCGGCCAGCATGAAGCGCCGGCCGCCGAACCGGTCGACATAGCTGCCGATGTAGAAGCCGGTCAGCGCCATCACGAACTGACCGAGGCTGCGCGGCAGGATGAACTCGGCACGCGTCCAGCCGAGTTCCTGGGTCATCGGGACCATGAATGCGCCGATCGAGTAGTTCTGCGCACCCACCGAAACGAACTGCGTGACGAATCCGGCGACGATCAACCAGTGGCCATAGTAGATCGGTGACTCAGCCTTCATCGTGACCTTTGCGCATGTCGCTCCGTGTTTTTCATGTCCCGCATCGCTATTGCATCCGGATGTCGTTGTCGCGAATCATCCGGCTCCAGATGGTCGAGATCCGCGCGATCTCGGGCGCGAACTGCTCGCTGCCCACGCCCTTGGGGACCAGCATGTTGTCTTCGAGAT
>DAONCJ010000444.1:0-3901 GCA_035401985.1 Burkholderiaceae bacterium
GCACCACGACAGATTTTCAGTAGCCTTCGGGCCCGATCGAGCCGCTAGCCCTTTCCAGCGCTTGCGGCGAGGCGCTGCACCGGCGGCTTCGGTCGCCAGATCAGAAACACGGTCAGGGCGATGATCTGCACCGCCACGGCGGTCAGCATCGTGTAACGGTACGCGCCCGCATCGGTCTGCCCCTGTGCGCGATAGACATCGATGCCTATCCCATACAGCCACTGCCAGCCGAAGGTTCCGGAGAAGACCAGCAGGTTGTAGCCGGTCAGCGCTCGGCCCGACAGCGACGCCGGAAAGGCCATCCCCACGTACGGCTGCACCATCGAAAAGAAGGTCGCGGTCATCGCGTAGGCCAGCCACACCGGCCAGATCGCCGGTGAATCCACGAGTGAAATCAGCAGTTGCACGACGATGGCCCCGGCCGTGCTGCAGGCGCAGATCACCTGGGTCGACCAGCCGCGGGCGCGTATCCAGGGCTGCATGGCACCGACCCCGAGAAACCCGAGCAGCGCCGACAGATTGATCAACAACAGTATCTGCGCGGCGCGATCGGCCGAAAAGCCGTTCACATGGATCAGCCAGGGCCCGGTCCACAAGGTGGTCATCGCAGAGGACACCGAGTGCGCCAGCAGCGACATCATCGCGAAGCGCCAGAAGAACGGGTCCCGGAACACCTGGCGGTAGCCGGCTATCTGCTCAGCGAGGCTCGAGCCGGCCGCGCCACGCGCGCTGTTCTGTTCTTCGTCGCGCGGCAAGCCCACGAAGATCACCACGGCGGCCACCATGAACAATGCCCCGCCGCCCCAGAACACCCATCGCCAGCTCAGCAGCTCGATCGCCCAGCGGGCCGGCACGGTGACCAGAAGGGCGCCCAGCGAGCCGGCCATCAGCGTCCAGGCCGCCAGCGACTGCTGTCGTTCGGCCGGATACCAGAAGCGATAGGCCTTGAGCGCCGACATCAGTCCGCCGGCGACGCCCGCGCCGATCAGCGCGCGTCCGATCCACAGCTCGGTGTAACTGCCGGCATTGCCGAACAGCCAGCAGCCAGCGGCCGAGAACATCAGCAAGGTGCCGTGCACGCGCCGCGAACCGAAGCGGTCGAGCCAGACGCCCAGGGGCAGCTGCATCGCCGCGAACGCGAGGAAATAGGCGCTGCCCAGAAAGCCGAGCTGCGCGTTGCTCAGATCGAAGTCGCGCATCAGTTCGGGCGCGATCACGGCGGTGACCGCCCGCATCCCGAAAGACATCAGATACGCGAATGCGAAGCAGAGGAACACGCCGAAAACGGCGGCGCCCTTCAGGTGGTGCGGCGAAGTCGTCACGAAACCATACTAGCGGGTGAGGCGACCGAGTTGCAGTGCCGACTCGCGCGAGCGTCCCACTAAACGCGCGGCGGACGTCACTTCTGACACAAGGCGAGACGTCGAGAGCTTCCGCTTACTGAGGCCCGTCCTGCATGGACTTCACGCCTTCGGCTTGAAGATGTGGATGACCTCGCCGCGCGCGAGCATCTCGACCAGTTGCGCAATGCGCCTGGCCCGCGTCTCGGGCTTCACGGCCGTCTGGATGCGCCACAGCACCGCGTAACGATTGGTGGCGCTGATGGTCTCGAAGAAGCGCCTGGCGGCGGGCTCGGCGTCCAATGCCGCCGCCAGGTCTGCGGGCACGGTGGCTGTGCGTGCGCCGTCATAGGCCCGCGCCCAACGGCCATCGGACTTTGCCGCCTCGATCTGCGCGAGCCCCGGCGCCTGCATGCGGCCCGCCTCGATGAGTGCCGCGACACGATCGACATTGGTCTTGGACCAGACGCTGCGCGCCCGTCGCGGTGTGAAGCGCTGCAGGAAGTGCTGTTCGTCGAGCCCCTTTTTCTGGCCGTCGATCCAGCCCCAGCAGAGCGCGATCTCGACGGCTTCGGCGTACGAGACGCTGGGCTCGCCGGCCCCCCGCTTGGCGATCTTGAGCCAGAGGCCGTCGGAGCTGGCGTGATGCTTCTGAAGCCAGGTCTCGAAGGCCCTGGCGGTCTTGAACAAGGTCGGGGCGATGGCCGATCGGTCGGCGGATGGAGCGGGTGGCATGGGGGTGTCGCTTAACGAGTTGCGGTCATCGACGCGTTCGCGCCAAGGGTTCGTACAGATCCGCGATCCAGCCGGTCTCTGCAGCGACTTCGCCGCCTCAACAGGCTACGCGAAGGTACCGCATCAGTTGGAGCTCGCAAGCAAGGTGAAGGTCTCTCGTCGCTGCTTTAAAATCGCCGCGCTGGGTACGCTCGCTGCGGCGCGGATATCTGCATAGAAGATAGACGGCCCCCGGAGTCACCGACATTGAAGTCCTTCGCGGTCAGACCCAGCCGTATTGAACATGCCCAACGTAGCGCGCACCTGACTTTGTATTTATCCGTGAGGAATGTCTATGGCAAACATCGGGATCCGTTGGCGTCGGTGGATGGCCGCGGCACTGATCTGCACTCAGACTGCGAACGCCTGGGCCGGCCTGGCCGAAGGCTGGGCGGCTTACCAGCGAGGTGATGATGCTGCGGCCCTGCGAGAAGCGATGCCGCTTGTGGAGGCGGGCCAACTGGCGGGCGCGGAACTGGCGGTCATCGTCTTGCTGCAGCCAAATCGGCCGCCTCCCAAAGACGTCGAGACCGCCCTTGAGCTGGTGGGCCGCTCTCGGTTTCTGAATGCCGCTCTGGACGCGAATTTCTTCGATGCGCTTGCGCGACAGGCCGATCCGCGGGCAGTCAAAGTGGCCAAGCCGTTGGCGGAGTATTGGGCGGCTCGTGGGGACGTGGCCGCCGGTCGCCGGCTGTCGCTCTGGTACGCGCACTACGCGGCCAACGCGGGCGAGCCGACGGACATGCGCAAGGCGATGGACATCGCACGCGGCCTGCCTGCCGACCATTTCCTGACGCACGAACTGATGGGGTTCCTGAAATCCAACGTCCAATCAATCGGGCATCTGTCACCGGCCGAGAAAATTCCGGCGCTTCGCGTGGCGCTCGAGCATTACAGGCGCGCTGGAACCGACGGAGCCGATGCGCGCGAAGCCGTTGCCGCACGCACTGGCTACGCAAAACTGAGCTTCCTGGACCCAAGCCCTGCGGCAACACAAACCTTGGGCGCGTTCGAGAAAATGGGCGACCTCGAAAGCCAGGTGCGTCTCGCGCAGCGTCTTCAGCGCGGAACGGGTGTGGCACGCAACCCGCAACAGGCACTTCGATTGTTCGAAGCTGCAGCCGACCGCGGATCGGCGGTGGCGCAGAGAGAGGTCGGGATCAGCTATCTGGCCACCAGCAAGGACACCGCGCGGACGGCGCTTGCCGTTCAGAAACTGGATCAGGCGGCGCGCGGCCGCGATGGGTTTGCGGCGTTTCGTCTGGCCATCCATTACCTTGAGGGCAGGGACGAGGGCGTCGACATCACTGCAGCGCGCCGTTATCTGAAGATGGCGGCGCAGAACGGCGCGGATCATGAAGAGCGCGAGTTCTACAAGCAGCGAATAAAAGACTTCGAGGAAGGCGTCGTGCAGGCCCAGCGCCAGGCTGCCAGCAGTGCCAAGCCGGGCGGATTGGAAGCAGTCATCGGTGTTGTGCTGGCAACGGTGGCTGCTGGGATCGCGGCGCAAGGCGGACCCCGGTCGCCTACCGCCAGCACGTCGTCGTCTTCGGGTGTCTGGGACACCATGAGCGCAGCCCGCAATCGTGCGACATGCAGTGCGGGGCTTGGCGGGTCTGGCGCGGCCGCCGAATGGGCGCGCGCGAGTTGTTGACGGCAGGGCGGCTCTTTTTGGGCCGTACACGCCCGTTGATCGCGCGCAATCGAGTGGGCAGGTTATTTGCGGCCGCGCTCAGCCCGCCGCGAAAATCCGCCCGCCCTGCATCGTCCCCCAGACCCGCACATCC
>DAONCJ010000445.1:0-3895 GCA_035401985.1 Burkholderiaceae bacterium
CAGCGCGCGGGCAGCACCACCTGCAGGCTGGTGCTCACCTCCAGGAAGGCCGGCTCCTTCGTGCCGATCAGCTCGGCGATCGTGCCGTCGACCTGCGCGGCCTCGTTCAGCCGCTGGCTGCGCATGCCGAAGGCCGCGGCCAACGCGGTGAAGTCCGGATTGAACAGTGAGGTGCCGCGATGGCGTCCCGGATACTCGCGGTCCTGGTGGATGCGGATCGACGCATAGCTCGCGTTGTTCGACAGGATGAACAGGATCGGCAGCCGGCGCTCGACCGCGGCGATCATCTCGTTGCCGGTCATCATGAAGCCGCCGTCGCCCACCAGGCAGACCACGCGCCGTTCCGGATGGCGCAGTTGCGTGGCGATCGCCGCCGGCACGCCATAGCCCATCGCGCCCGACAGCGGCGCCATCAGCCGCTGCGGCGGGGTCCACGGGAAATGCCGATAGGCCGGAACGGCGAAGGTGCCGGCATCGACCGTGACGATCAGGTCCTGCGGTCCGTGCCGGTGCAGGGCGCGCACCACCTCGTTGAAGTCGATGCCGTCGGCCGGCGACCGGCTGGGCCAGGCGGCCATTCCCTCGTACAGGCTGCGCAGCATGCCGCACCAGTCGGGGCGCGGCCGTGCCGGCGGCCCGTCCACCAGGGCCCGTGTCAGTTCGAGCGGTTCGCAGACCAGTCCGAACTCGGCCGAATAATGCTGGCCGACAACCCGGTCGTCCGGGTAGCAATGAACCAGGGTCTGCGCCGGCACCGGCAGATCGGGGAAGCTGAAGCCCTGGCTGCTGATGTCGCCGTGCCGCGTGCCCAGCGCGAGGATCAGGTCGCTGCGGCGAAACGCGTCCAGCTGCGCCGCCGGATTGGCCAGGCCGAGGTCGCCGGCATACAGCGCATGGCCGTTCGGAAACAGATCCTGGCGGCGAAACGAAACCACCACCGGGCATTGCCAGAACTCGGCAAGCGCCAGCAGGGCCTCGCGGCCTCCGGGCACATCGAAACTGCCGCCGGCCAGAATCAGCGGCCGCTGCGCCGCCCGCAGGCGACCCAGCAGTTCGCCGACCGTGGCGGCATCGGGCAGCGTCGGCGCATGCGGCCTCGCGACCCAGGCCGGACAGGGCACCGGCTGCTGTTGAATGTCTTCCGGAAGCACCAGCACCACCGGACCGGGCGTGCCGGTGGTGGCCACCCGCACCGCCCGAAAGGCTGCCTCGGCCACCTGCGCCGGGTCGGTCACTTCGAACACCCACTTGGCGATCGAGCCGAACATCTTCTGGTAGTCGATCTCCTGGAAGGCCTCGCGGCGCAGGTCGCGCTTGGGAATCTGGCCGACGATCAGGATCAGCGGCACCGCGTCCTGCTGCGCCGTGTGCACCGCAATCGAGGCGTTCGTGGCGCCAGGTCCCCGGCTGACCAGCAGCACGCCAGGACGGCGCGTCAGGCGGCCGTCGGCCACCGCCATGAATCCGGCGCCCGCTTCGTGGCGGCAGGTGACGACATCGATGGCGTCGAAGTCGCTGAGCGCATCGAGCACGCCCAGATAACTTTCGCCGGGGACCAGGAACACCCGGTCGACCCCATTGGCGGCGAGCACGCCCAGCAGGGCGTGGGAAGCGCTGCGGTTCATCGACGGGTCCGGTGAAGGCTGGCGTGTGCTGTCATGTCGCTGTGCGTCCGGTTCAATCAATCTTGGCGCCGGTTTCGCGCACCAGCCTGCCCCACTTGACGTTCTCGCTGCGGATGTGGGCGGTGAATTCGTCGGGCGTGCTCTTCAGGATTTCGGTGCCCGCTTCGGTCAGCTTCCTGCGGGTCTCGGGCTCGTCGAGAATCTGATTGAGTTCGCGGTTCAGACGGTCGACGATCGGCCGCGGCGTGCCGGCCGGCGCCAGCAGGCCGAGCCAGGCGCCGGCATCGAATCCCGGCACACCCTGCTCGGCGACGGTGGGCACGGTCGGCGCGAAGGCCGAGCGGTTCAGGCTGCTGACCGCCAGCGCCTTCAGGCGGCCGGTCTTCACGTGGGGCATCAGCGACACCAGCGTGTCGAAGGTGAGGTCGACCTGCCCGCCCATCACATCGGTCTGCGACTGGGCGCTGCCCTTGTAGGGAATGTGATTGAAACGGGTGTCGGTGCGTTGCGCGAGCAGCGTCATCAGGAGATGGCTGGTCGTGCCGTTGCCGATCGAGGCGAACGAGATCTGCCCGGGATTCGCCTTGGCGCGGGCCACCAGCTCGGGAAGCGTCGACACGCCGAATTCGGGCCGCGCCACCAGGATGTATGACAGCCAGCTGGTCAGGCCGATCGGTGCGAAGTCCTTTTGCGGGTCGTAGGTAAGCTTCGCATACAGGTGCGGATTGATGGACAGCGGCGCGGTGGCACTCATCAGCAGTGTCAGACCGTCGGCGGGCGCCTTGGCAACCGCGGCCGCGCCCAGGCTGCCACCCTGGCCGGGCTTGTTGTCGATCACGAACGGCTTCTTGAATCGCGCGGCAAGGCGTTCGGCCAGAATGCGTGCCACGGTGTCGGTGGCGGTGCCTGGCGGGAAGCCGACCACGATGCTCACATTGCGCGCGGGATAGTCGGCCGCCTCGCTCTGCGCCAGGCCTGGCAGGCAGTGCAGCGAGAGCGTGCCCGCTGCCGCCAGGCTCAGGAGGCGCCGGGTGCGGCGGAGGGTGGATCGAAGTCGGGTCATGGAGGGTCCTTGCGTGGGGCGGCTCGTCAGTGCGACCGTATTGGACACCGGGGGGCCGCCGCGGACAAAGGATAACGGTCCGGAAGCCGGTCGGGTGCGGCGCTATCATGCTCGGCCCAGGCACCACCCCGGAGTCCCGCCCTCATGAATTCACCCGACCGCAACGCCGTTCCGGCCGACCCCGCGACGCTGCCTCTGGCCGGCGTGCGGGTGATCGAATTCACCCACATGGTGATGGGTCCCACCTGCGGCATGATCCTCGCCGATCTGGGCGCGGACGTGATCAAGGTCGAGCCGCTCGCCGGCGACAACACCCGGCGCCTGCTGGGTTCGGGCGCCGGCTTCTTCTCGATGTTCAACCGGAACAAGCGCAGTCTGGCGGTCGACGTGAAGGATTCGCGCGGCCGCGAGATCGTGCTGCGACTGGCCGGCACGGCGGACGTGTTCAGCGAGAACTTCAAGGGCGGCGTGATGGACAAGCTGGGGCTGGGATACCCGGCGCTGAACAAGCTCAATCCGCGGCTGATCTACGTGTCGCACAAGGGATTCCTTCCCGGTCCCTACGAGCACCGCACGGCACTGGACGAAGTGGTGCAGATGATGGGCGGGCTGGCGTACATGACCGGGCCCCAAGGTCGCCCGCTGCGCGCCGGCACCAGCGTGAACGACATCATGGGCGGCATGTTCGGCGCGATCGGGGTGCTGGCGGCGCTGCGTCAGCGCGAGACGACCGGCGTCGGTCAGGCGGTGCAGAGCGCGCTGTTCGAAAACAATGTGTTCCTTGTCGCCCAGCACATGATGCAGTTCGCCGTCACCGGCCATGCGGCAGCGCCGATGCCAAGCCGGCTCTCGGCGTGGGCGGTGTATGACGTGTTCACGGTCAAGGACGACGATCAGGTCTTCCTGGCGGCGGTCAGCGACACCCAGTGGGCGCTGCTGTGTGCCGAGTTCGCGTTCACCGACCTGGTGGCGGACCGGCGGCTGGGCACCAACAACGACCGGGTGCGGGCGCGCGAATGGCTGATTCCCGAGCTGCGCGGCCGCTTCAAGGGGTTCAGCGCCCGCGAACTGATGACGCGGTTCGAGCGGGTCGGCCTGCCGTACGCGCCGATCACGCGGCCCGAGGAGCTCTTCGACGATCCGCATCTGCTCGCCACCGGGGGACTGGCGCCCATCACGGTCCCTGCCGATGGCAGCGGCGCGGGAC
>DAONCJ010000446.1:0-3876 GCA_035401985.1 Burkholderiaceae bacterium
AGTCGATGGCCAGCCCCATCGCCTGCATCTGCTTCTTCATGTAGGCGATGTTTTCGTAGGTCCACTTCGCCGGCGCGACGTTGTTCTTCATGGCCGCGTTTTCGGCGGGCAGACCGAACGCGTCCCAGCCCATCGGCATCAGCACGTTGTAGCCCTGCATGCGCAGGTGCCGGTACATGACGTCGTTGATGGTGTAGTTGCGCACGTGCCCCATGTGCAGCTTGCCGCTGGGGTAGGGCAGCATCGAGCATGCGTAGTACTTGCCCTTCGGGAAGCGCGGGTCGTGCTCTTTGGCGCGATAGGCGTCAATCGCGGTCCAGTGAGCCTGGGCGGCGCTTTCGACTTCGCCGGGGGCGTAGCGTTCTTGCATGGGAGTCTGTGCCTGGATTTCGATCAGGAGAACCTGACATTATAGCGGTGCGGGGCCCTCAGACCGGCGACGAATCAAGCACTTAGCGATGCCCGGGCGTCTCGCAGCTCGGCGCGGCGCGACAGCGCGAACGTGGTCAGCGCCAGCGCCAGAAAGGCCGCGGAGGCCAGCGGCAGCGACCACGGGCCCAGGGTGCGCCAGGCGTGGCTGCTGGCAGCGGCGCCCAGCGACATGCCGATGTACAGCGACGACGAGTTCATCGCCAGCAGCAGATTGCGCAGATCGGGTGCCAGGCCGACCAGACGCTTCTGCTGGGGCGCGTAGAAGGCCATGCCGACCATCGACCAGACGGCGAATGCGGCCATGCCGATCCAGGGCCGGCCCGGCAGGGTCAGCACCAGCAGAAAGACGGCGGCCAGGCCGATGATCACGCCGGCGAGGGTGCGCGAGGCGCCCAGCCGGTCGCCGAAGCGCCCGGCGAGCAGGTTGCCGATCACGCTGCTCAAGCCGGCCAGCAGAAAGGCCAGCGAGAGCTGATCGGGCGCCACGCCGAAGCGCTGCTCCAGGAAGGGGGCGACCAGCGCGTAGACGCAGAACTGCGCCGCCATGAAGCAGCCCGCGGTGGCCACGGCCCATGCCGGGGCGCCGCGCCGGAAGACCTGCAGGAAGCTGGCCAGAGTGACGGCAGGCGCCGGCCGCCGGTCGGATACGAGCGACTGGATCGTGAAGGCAATGGCCACGATCAGCGCCGCCAGGCAGACGAAGGTCCAGCGCCAGCCGACAAGGGCTCCGAGCCAGGTGGCCATCGGCAGGCCGAACACTGTCGCGAAGGTCATGCCGCTGAACACCACCGCCAGCGCATGCCCCTGACGTTCCACCGGCACCAGGCCCGCGCCGAGCGACGAGGCCACCGGCCCGACCGCGCAGCCGCCCAGCGCCGTGAGGACCCGCGCGGCGATCATCCAGTCGTATGACGGCGCCCACGCGGTGGCCAGGCATCCCGCGGCCATCGTGTGCAGGCCGACGAGCAGCAGGGTGCGCCGGGACAGCCGGCCGGCGACCACCTGCAGCAGCGGCGCCGCAACCGCAAAGGTGAGCGCAAACACCGTGACCAGGCCGGCGATGGCGGGCTTGCTCACGTCCAGACTGGCCGACATGGCGTGGATCAGGCCCACCACCGCGATCGATGCGGTGCCCATCGAAAAATAGGCGAGGCTGAGCGACCACAGACCCAGGCTGGCGAGGCGCGATGAATTCACGATGATGTCCGGGCGAGGCTTCAGAACGAACGGTCGAAGACCGCCAGGCGGGCGCCCGGCTTCAGACAATAGAGCTGCGCCGGCCGGTGCTGGCCGGTCTGCTGTGCGCCGGGCACCGGCTGCACGAAGCCGAGGTCGGAAAGCTTGCGCCGGAACGCGCTCTTTTCCAGGCGCACGCCCATCACCTGCTCGTAAGTCTGCTGCAGCTCGGTCAACGTGAACTGCTCGGGCAGCAGGTAGCACGGCAGGCTCGAGTACGCACTCTTGTTGCGCACGCGGTCCAGCGCCGTCTCGACGATGCGGTCGTGGTCGAACGACAGCCGGGGCAGCGCGTCGGCCTCGAGCAGCTCGAATGCCTCGCGGCCCGTGCGACGCAGGGACGCTTCACTGACCAGCGCATAAAACGCGATGCTGACGGACCAGCCGCGCGGATCGCGGGCGCCGCTGGCGAAAGTGCAGAGCTGCTCGAGATACGGTGAATCGACGCCGGTCTTGTCCGCCAGCACGCGTCGGGCGGCCGACAGGGCGTCATCGTCGACGTCCGGCCGGATGTAGCCGCCGGGCAAGGCAAGCTGACCGGCGAAGGGCTCGCGGTCCCGGCGCATCAGCAGCACCTGCAGACGTCCCCCGTGCAGGGTGAGCAGCACGACATCGACGCTGACGATGATGCGGGGTGGATTGTCCGGGCGCTTCGACATTTAGTTGCATTGTGACACTAATAGAGAAAATGAAGGATGCAAAGATTGGAAATCCAGTAGGAAGAAATTTTGGTTAATTGTCTAAAAATGTTAGTGGCATAACGACACGAACAAGTTATGATGAGCACGTCCCGACGTTGTCATCCCGGAGGTCGTCATGAGCCCTGCGTCATCCATCCGTCTGCTGATCATCGACCCGCAGAACGACTTCTGCGATCTCGCCGTGGCCGACGGCGCCGCGCACCGTCCGGCACTGCCCGTGCCCGGCGCGGACGCGGACATGCGTCGTCTGGCCCGCCTGATCGACCGGATCGGCGACCGGGTGGATGGCATCGATGTCAGCCTCGACTCTCACCTGCCGATCGACATTGCGCACCCCGGATGGTGGCTTGATGCCGAGGGACGCCCGCCCGAGCCGTTCACCGTCATCGGCGTCGACGACCTCGCGCAGGGCCGGTGGCGCACCCGCGATCCGGCGCACGCACGACGTTCTCAGGACTATGTCGCCCGACTTCAGGCGCAGGGACGGCATGCGCTGATTGTCTGGCCCGAGCACTGCCTGATCGGGCACTGGGGGCACAACGTCCACGACGAACTGGCGGGCGCGCTGGGCCGCTGGTCGCGATCGCTGGGCCGCAATGTCGACTACGTCCTGAAGGGCAGCAATCCCTTCACCGAACACTACTCGGCCCTGCGAGCCGAGGTGCCCGATCCGGCCGATGGGGCCACGACGGGAAACCCCGGTCTGCTGGCGCGGCTCGCCTCGGCCGATCGGGTGCTGGTCGCCGGCGAGGCGCTGTCGCACTGCGTGGCCAGCACGGTGCGCGATCTGGCCGATGCGCTGGGCGACGCATGGCTGTCGCGCCTGGTGCTCATCGGTGATGCCACCAGTCCGGTCGCCGGCTTCGAGCCCCAGGGACAGGCGTTCGTCCGCGAAATCATCGAACGCGGTGCGCGCTGCTCGCGCTGCGACGAGCTGCTCGACCCGGAGTCGCCATGACCGCCTCGCCGATCCATTCGCTGCTCGAGACCGACCTCTACAAGTTCACGATGTGGCAGGCGATGCTGCACCGCCATCCGCAGACGCACGCCGAATACACCTTCGTCTGCCGCAACACGCCGGCCTATCCGCTGGCCGAACTGGCGGCCGAGGTTTCCGAGCAGGTGCGGCTGCTGTGCGCGATGCGCTTCACCTACGACGAGCTGGGCTATCTGCGCTCGCTGCGGTTTCTGAAGAGCGACTTCATCGACTTCCTGTCGATCTTCCAGTTCCAGCAGCGCTTCATCGAGATCCGCGCCGAGGGCGAGCGCCTGAGCATTGTCGCCCGCGGTCCGCAGGTCCATGTGATGGGGTTCGAGATCTATCTGCTGGCGATCGTCAACGAGCTGTACTTCCGGCGGCTGGGGCAGGCCGGCGTGCTGGATACCGGTCGCGCCCGTCTGGACGCCAAGATGGCCCTGGTCGAATCGGCCGCGGCACAGGGCGCACTGGACCGTCGTCATCCGTTCGAGTTCTTCGACTTCGGCATCCGCCGGCGCTATTCGCGCG
>DAONCJ010000447.1:0-3874 GCA_035401985.1 Burkholderiaceae bacterium
TGTCCTGCTCGAAGAAGAAGCGCGCATCGGCCAGACGCGGGCGCACCACGCGCTGATTGCCGTCGATGATCAGTGTCGGGTCGTCCACCTGCATGTTCGAGACGATCAGGAAGCGCGGCAGCAGCCGGCCCTGCGCATCGAACAAGGGAAAGTACTTCTGGTTGGTGCGCATCGTGAGGATCAGGCACTCCTGCGGCACCTGAAGGAAGACCGGCTCGAACTCGCCGACATACACAGCCGGCCATTCGACCAGTGCGGTGACCTCGTCGAGCAGCGGCTCGACCTGGGACTCATCGCCCATCGATGCCTGCAGCGACGCGGCGCGCTCATTGAGCATGGCCCGGATGCGCGCGCGCCGCGTGTCGAAGTCGGGCAGTACCCGACCTTCGCGCTCGAGCACGTGAACATAGGCGCTGGCATCGGGCACCTGCAGCTCGCCGGCACTCTGGAAGCGATGACCGAACGTGGTGCGCCCTGACACCAGACCGAGTGTCGAGGCCGGAACGATGTCGGCGCCGTGCAGCACGATCAGTCGATGAGCGGGCCGCACGAAGCTCACGCTGGTGTGACCGTCGGCCAGCTGATACTCCATCATCTTGGGGATTGGCAGGCGCGTGAGTGCGTGGGCGATGATCGAGTCGATCGATTCGGACAGGCTCTGACCGCGCACCGTGCTGCTGAAGAAAAAGCACTCCTGCTTGCCGTCCGAGGCGCGGGTCAGCTGGTCGACGCGCGCTCCCTGCTTCTGTGCCCATTTCTCGAGGGCCTGTGTCGGCTGGCCCTGGGCATCGAGTCCGACCTTGGTCGACGGTCCCTTCAGTTCGACCTGCTTGTCGGCGCCTTGCAGGACCACGTCGTCAACCCGGACGGCGAGGCGGCGCGGCGTGCAGAAGGCGCGCGAGACCGCCTGCGATGCGGCCAGGCCGCGCGATTGCAGGCCTTCGAGGATGGCTGCGCCAAAGGCATCGCCCAGGCGCTTCAGCGCCTTGGGCGGCAGTTCTTCGGTGAACAGTTCGATGAGCAGAGGCTTGGCACTCATTCAGGCCGCCTTGGTCAGAGGAGCGATCATCGGAAAGCCCAGGCGTTCGCGCGAGTCGTAATAGGCCTGCGCAACCGCGCGCGCCAGCTGGCGCACCCGGCCGATGTAGGCGGCCCGTTCGGTGACCGAGATGGCGCCGCGTGCATCGAGCAGGTTGAACGTATGCGAGCACTTCATGACCATCTCGTAGGCGGGCAGCGCAAGGGGCACGGCGATCAGGCGCCGGGCCTCCGCCTCGTATTCATTGAAATGGCGGAACAGCATCTCGGCGTTGGAATGCTCGAAGTTGTAGGTCGACTGCTCGACCTCGTTCTGGTGAAAGACGTCTCGATAGGTGACGCCCTCGGTCCAGACCAGGTCGTAAATGCTCTCGACGCCCTGCAGATACATGGCGAGTCGTTCGATGCCGTAGGTGATCTCGCCGGTGGTGGGCTGGCACTTCAGCGAGCCCACTTCCTGGAAGTAGGTGAACTGCGTGACTTCCATTCCGTTCAGCCACACCTCCCAGCCAAGGCCCCAGGCGCCCAGCGTCGGAGACTCCCAGTCGTCCTCGACGAAGCGCACATCGTTGGCCTGTGTGTCGATGCCCAGCGCGCGCAGCGATCCGATGTACAGCTCGAGGATGTCGGGCGGCGAAGGCTTCAGCACGACCTGATACTGGTAGTAGTGCTGAAGCCGGTTCGGGTTGTCGCCATAGCGGCCGTCCTTCGGGCGGCGCGAGGGCTGCACGTACGCGGCACGCCACGGCTCCGGGCCGATCGCGCGCAGGAAGGTGGCGGTGTGGAATGTTCCCGCGCCGACTTCCATGTCGTAGGGCTGAAGCAGAGCGCAGCCCTGGCGGTCCCAGTATTCCTGAAGCCGCAGGATCACTTGCTGAAAGGTAAGCATCGGGCGTCGGGTCTCGTGAATGGGTGAGTGCCGATCGGCACCAAGCGCGCGATTTTACTGGATCGCGGCGGGCCGGCGTGAGAGGCGCCATGACGCGATCAGCAGACCCGAGGCCAGCAGCATCACAGGAACGTTGCCGGTGCGCACATACGGCGTAAGGCCGCGCGTGCCGTGCACGTTCACATCGAGCACGCCCTCGCGATGCGCGGGCAGTTCGGCCAGCACGTGGCCGCGGTGATCGATCGAGGCGGTCACGCCGGTGTTCGTTGCGCGCAGCATCGGGCGGCCTGTTTCGAGCGTGCGCATCCTTGCGATCTCGCGGTGCTGAGGAAGCGCATGCGAGTCGCCGAACCAGGCGATGTTGCTGACGTTGACGAGCACTGTGGCGCCGGCCGGATCCCGGACCGAGCCCGCAATCTCCTCGCCGAAGAGATCCTCGTAGCAGATGTTGATGGCGAATCGCTGGCCGCCGACCGCGAAGGGCGTCTGCACGCGGTCGCCGCGCGCGAACGTGCCCAGCGGGATCCGCATCATCTGCACGAACCAGTCGAAGCCCCAGGGGATGAATTCACCGAACGGAACCAGATGGTGCTTGTCGTAGCGCGCGCTCGGGCCGGCGCCGGCCGACGGGTCGGTGAGCAGCATCACGCTGTTGGTGATCCGGGGCGCGGCGCCATCGGTCTCGAACATCGGCAGGCCGATCGCCACCGCATGCCTGTTGCCTCGCACATGCGCGAGGATGTCGTCGCGTATCGCGGCGGGCGTGGAGGACCACGGCGTGGTCCAGGCGGTCTCGGGCAGCACCGTGAGGACCGCCGGACTCTGCACGATCCGTTCGGTGTACGACCGCATGGCCGCGAGCGTGCGGCCGGGGTCGAACTTGAGCTGCTGGGGCACATTGCCCTGGACCAGCCGCACGCTGACCGGCGATCCGGCGGATTCGACGAATTCGATCAGGCGCAGCGGCAGCAGCACGAGCAATGTGCCCGCGGCCAGTGCCGCACAGCCTCGCACGACCCGCGGGCTCGCGCCCACGGAGGCCATCGCCAGCAGGGCGGCGGTCCAGACGGCCGCCATTCCGACGCCGTACACGCCGATCAATGCCGCGAGGCCGGCCAGGGGACTGTCGACGTGCGCGTAGCCCACCGACAACCACGGAAAGCCGGTGAACAGCCAGCCGCGCGCCAGATCGGCAAGTGTCCACGCGCTGGCAATGCTGGCGGCCCACGCCACGGCGGACCGCAGGCGCGCATCGTCGTGGCTGCGGCGGGCCGCCTGTGCCAGTGCGGCGGCCGACGCGGTGAACACTGCCAGGTAGGCCGAGAAGGCGAGCACTGCGGCCGCAGCCAGGGGGGCCGGCATGCCGCCATAGCGGTTCATGCTGATGAAGAGCCAGCACAGTCCTGCCGTGTAGTGTCCGACGCCGAACGCGAAAGCGACCACGGCGGCGCGCCGAACGCCGTCCCGGCCAGCGCTCAGGACCATCCGCAGTGCCAGTGCAAGCGTGAGGATCTGCAGCCACCACAGCGGCCATGGCGCGAAGCTCGCGGCATGGAGCGCGCCTACGATCCCTGCCGCGACAGGGGCCCGCCACTGGGTGAGGCGCACCGGTCAGTCCGGCTGCGCGGTCGGGGCGTCGGATCCGTCGCCCGGGGGCTGCGGCTCGACCATCAGCAGATGGACCTGGCGGGGATCGGCACGCAGCACTTCGAAGCGCAGGCCGCCGAGCACGGCTTCGTCGCCGCGCCGCGGTACCCGGCCGAAGAACTCGGTGATCAGACCGCCGACCGTGTCGAAGTCGTCGTTCGGAAAGCGGGTGTTGAACCGCTCGTTGAATGCGCCGATCTCGGCAATGGCGCGGACCCGGTAGCGCGGTCCGTTGGGGCCGGCCTCGATCGGCACGATGTGGTCGGCGTCCTCGTCGAAATCGAATTCGTCCTCGATTTC
>DAONCJ010000448.1:0-3872 GCA_035401985.1 Burkholderiaceae bacterium
CCAGCAGACGCCGGATGAACACCACCGTTTCGCCGGCGCGCAGCTGGAGCAGGCGCGACACCTCGCCGGGCGCCCGCAGACGCCGGCATTCGAGGATGCGGCTGTCCATCGGACCGGGCTCGCCGCCCCCGTCTCGGCGAAGGCGCAGGAAGCGGAACTGGGCGCGCGCCTCGTGATGGGTGGCCACGAAGGTGCCTCGCCCCTGCCTGCGGACCAGCAGGTTTTCGGTTGCCAGCTCGTCGATCGCCTTGCGCACGGTTCCCTGGCTGACGCCGAACCGCCCCGCCAGCTCGGTCTCGCTGGGAATGGCCTCGCCGGGCTTCCAGTCGCCGGCCTGCAGCCCGCGCGTGATCAGCCCCTTGATCTGACGATACAAAGGGCTGAACGTGGGCGCATCATTGCGCACGGGCTCGCCTTCGCGGCGCGATTCGCTCATGCGTCGATTGAAGCACAGCGATAGCCCGATTTCAATAACTTATGTCTTATATAAGATAGCTTTTCGAATTGACAGAAATTCCCCTGAAAGCCTACACTGCGTGAAACGCGCAGCGTTCGCCAGGGCGAACCCAGGGTGGGTCTGCCGCCCGTGCGTTGCTCCATTTCAACTGCACATCACCGCGAGGTTTCCATATGACCAAACCCGTCAAGCGCGTTGCCATCACCGGCGCAGCAGGCCAGATCGGCTACAGCCTCCTGTTTCGCATCGCCAATGGCGACATGCTGGGCAAAGACCAGCCCGTGATCCTGCAGCTGCTCGACATCACCGCCGCCCTGCCGGCCGTGCGCGGAGTGGTGATGGAACTCGAAGACTGCGCCTTCCCGCTGCTGGCCGGCGTGGTGGTCACCGACGACCCCAAGACCGCCTTCCGCGACGCCGACTGCGCCATCCTGGTCGGCGCACGCCCGCGCAGCAAGGGCATGGAGCGCAAGGATCTGCTCGAGGCCAACGGCGCAATTTTCACCGTCCAGGGCCGCGCCCTCGACGAAGCCGCGCGCCGCGACTGCCGCATCCTGGTCGTCGGCAACCCCGCCAACACCAATGCCTACATCGCCATGAAGTCGGCGCCGGGCCTGCCCAAGAAGAACTTCACCGCCATGCTGCGGCTCGACCACAACCGTGCCCTGTCGCAGATCGCCGCGCGCACCGGCAAGCCGGTGTCGAGCATCGAGAAGCTGGCGGTCTGGGGCAATCATTCGCCCACGATGTACGCCGACTATCGCTTCGCGACCATCGACGGCCAGTCGGTCAAGACGATGATCAACGACGAAGCCTGGAACCGTGACGTGTTTCTGCCCACGGTCGGCAAGCGCGGCGCCGCCATCATCGAGGCGCGCGGCCTGTCGTCGGCTGCTTCGGCCGCCAACGCAGCGATCGACCACATGCACGACTGGGTGCTGGGCACCAACGGCAAGTGGGTCACGATGGGCATCGCCTCCGACGGCGCCTACGGCATCCCCGAGGATGTCATGTTCGGCTATCCGGTCACCTGCGCCAACGGCGAGTACTCGCTGGTCAAGGGCCTCGAGATCGACGAGTTCTCGCGCTCGCGCATCGACATCACGCTCAAGGAGCTCCTCGAAGAGCGCGACGGCGTCAAGCACCTGCTGGGCTGACTCCCTCCCCCCGCGCCGGTGTCCATCGTGCACCCCAGCAAGGCCCTGTACGGCAGGACGGAGTCCCCGTCGGTGGCCCTGCCGGTCTGCGATCACTACGCCGGCAGCGAGGCGCTGCTGGTCAAATCGCTGGCGCTGCAAGCCCGGCTCGGTCCGGTCTTCGACATCACGGCCGACTGCGAGGGCGGTGCGCCGCCGGGCCGCGAGGCGGCCCACGCCACCATGATCGGCGAGCTGATGGCGTCGGCCGACAATCGCTTCGGGCGCGTCGGACTGCGCATTCATGATCCGGGGCAGCGCCACTGGCACAGCGATCTCGAGCTCGTGATCCGCCTCGCCGGCGCGCAGCTGGCCTACGTGACCGTTCCGAAGCTGGAAAGCCTCGAATCGCTGGAGCGCGTGGTTTCGGCCGTCGACGACATTGCTCATCAGTGCGGTGTGCGACGTGAAATTCCGATCCATGTCCAGATCGAAACCCACGGCGGGCTGCATGCCGCCTGGGAGTTTGCCGCCCACCCGCGGGTCGAGTGTCTGGCGTTCGGGCTGATCGGCTACGTCGCCTGCTTCGACGGGGCGCTGCCGCCCTCGGTCCTCGGCTCGCCGGGTCAATTCGACAACCCGGTCCTCAGGCGCGCCCGCACCGAGATTTCGGCCGCCGCCCATGCGGCCGGCAAGGTGCCCGCACAGAACGTGTGCATCGACATCGACCAGCCGGACAGCGCTCGCCAGGATGCCCTGCGCGCCAGCGCCGATTTCGGCTTCACCCGGATGTGGAGTGTCCACCCGACGCAGATCGCCCCGATCATCGAGGGCCTGCTGCCGTCGCCCGCTCTCATCCGCGAAGCGAGCGACATTCTGCTGGCCGCCCAGGCGGCCGACTGGCAGCCGATGCGCCGCGGAGGCCGGATGCTCGAGCACGCCGGCTACCGCTACTGGTGGAGCGTGCTGCGCCGCGCCGAGGCCACCGGCGCCCCCCTTCCCGACGACGCGCGCGCCGCGTTCTTTGCTGTCGTCCCCCCTTCGAACCCGAGGACTTCCCGATGACACCCGGTCAAAAATTTCGCGCCGCCCTGGCGCAGGAGCGCCCGCTGCAGATTCCTGGCGCCATCAACGCGAACCACGCCCTGCTGGCCAAGCGTGCCGGCTTCAAGGCCATCTACCTGTCCGGCGGCGGTGTCGCAGCCGGCTCGCTGGGCCTGCCGGACCTGGGCATTTCGGGCCTGGATGACGTGCTCACCGACGTGCGCCGGATCACCGACGTCTGCGATCTGCCGCTGCTCGTGGACGTCGACACCGGCTTCGGCTCGTCGGCGTTCAACGTGGCGCGCACGACCAAGTCGCTGATCAAGTTCGGTGCGGCCGCCATGCACATCGAGGACCAGGTCGGGGCCAAGCGCTGCGGTCACCGGCCCAACAAGGAAATCGTCTCCCAGGACGAGATGGTCGACCGCATCAAGGCTGCTGCGGACGCCCGCACCGACAAGGATTTCTTCATCATGGCGCGCACCGATGCGCTGGCCGTCGAAGGACTCGAAGCGACGATCGAGCGCGCCGTGGCCTGCGTCGAAGCCGGCGCCGACGGGATCTTCCCCGAAGCCATGACCGAACTGTCGATGTACCGCCGCTTCGTCGATGCGGTCAAGGTGCCTGTGCTGGCCAATCTGACCGAGTTCGGACAGACGCCGCTTTTCACCGTCGAGGAACTGCGCACGGTCGACATCGCGATGGTGCTGTACCCCCTGTCGGCATTTAGGGCGATGAACAAGGCTGCCCAGAACGTCTACGAGACGCTGCGGCGCGACGGCACGCAGGCCGCCGTCGTTCCCATGATGCAAACACGCCAGGAACTGTACGACTCGATCGGCTACTGGGACTTCGAGAACAAGCTCGATGCCCTGTTCGCCCAGCAGCGCAAGGGCTGACCCCCTTCGCGCTCGCCGTCCGGTCCGGCCGTGTTCGCACACACCCAGTCGCGCCCGCCTGGAGTGCCCTGCCTGAAAGGCCCCCGCGTATCGCTGGGCCCCTGGCAGGCGGGTGATCGCGCGCCCTTCGCTGCCCTGAATGCCGACGCCGAGACGATGCGCTGGTTTCCTTCGGTGCTCGACCGGGCTCAATCCGATGCGCTGGCCCACGCGATCGAATCGATGCTGGGCCGCCAGGGCTGGGGCTTCTGGGCGGCGCGCCAGCAGGACGGCGAGTTCATCGGCTTTGTCGGCCTGAATGTGCCCCGCTTCGATGCGCCCTTCATGCCGGCGGTC
>DAONCJ010000449.1:0-3859 GCA_035401985.1 Burkholderiaceae bacterium
CCGACAGCACCGATGCGATGAAGCCGGGCCATGCCTCGGGCGGCTGCCCTGACAGGCCCACGGTGGTGCGGCCGAAGCGAGACTTGAACCGCTCCCGGGCCGGCATCACCTGCGCCATCTCATCGCCCAGCAAGGATTCCCATTGCGCCGGACTGCGCGCGGCACCGGACAGCGCTGCGTCGGGCGCCGGGAGGTTCACCGACGGTGCCCAGCCGGCCCGGTCGGTCCAGCTCGGCGGATCGTCGGGAAAGTGTTCGAGGATCACCGGCCCGTCGCTGCGTTCCAGCAGGCCCAGTGCCTGCAGCAGCACCCGCCGCTGAAAGGCTGCATCGTCCGGCTCGCCCACCGGCCGGCCGAGCATGAACGGCGTCATCAGCGCGCGCGGCGGCCGCGTCTTTTCGACCTGGGGCAGCACGAGGGCCAGCACCGTGGTCGGCAGACCGCGCAGTTCGAGCATCTGAGCCAGCGCGCTCACGGCGCGCGTGCACAGCGGTCAAACCGGGCAGAGCAGGACCGCGTCGACCCCGTCGGCGTGGAGCGCCTGCGCGATGGCATCGGCTGACTCGACCATGGCAGCCGGATCGGTGGAGCCCATCACGCTGAAATGCGTCGGCGCCACGCTGCCGATCAGGCCTTCAGCGGCAAGCTCCGTCAGCCGGTCGACCGGATGCACGACATTGATGTCGCGCTGGAAACCGGCCCGGTCGAAATTGATCGACACATGGCTGACCAGGATGTCGGCGGTCGGCCAGGCGTTCGGTACCGCGCGATGCTCGCCCGAGCCGACCGGAAACGGCTTGTCGCCACGCCGGATCAGCGCGGCGCTGCTGACAATGGCGACACGACGCTGCGACAGCGGAGGACCGAGGACGAAGGGCGTCTCGTCGAAGCTCGGACAGGGAACGTCCCGGACCGCGGTGCGGGTCGGTTCGGGGATGTCTTCCAGGCGTGCCATTGTGCTGTTCCTCGCGCAAGGTGGGATGACGGCCGGCGCAGGCCTGCTGCCGGTGCGGCCATCGTACATGGGGCGATACTGCGCAGTCTGTTGCGCATTCTCAAGGTGCCCCGTGCGGGCCGTTTCTAGAATGGGCGACCCCACGGCATCCGCCGATTATTGGATCAGGAACATGGACAGCGTGCCGCACCCCTTCACAGCCGAACAATGCCCGTCGCCTTCGGCAACGGTCGACCGCTCGCGCGCCTGTGTGCAACCGCGGCGCGCCGCGTTGGGGACGGGCGCCCTACTCGTGAGTGCGGCGTTCGGTTGCCCGGCATGGGCCCAGCCTGTCGCATCGGCTGCGAAGGCACCGGCCACTCAGGGAAGCCCGATCTTCGTGCTCAATTCGCAGGACGCCTCCGTCAGTGTGGTCGACCCGGTCAGCCATGCCGAGGTCAAGCGCATCGCCGTCGGCAAGGAGCCCCATCACCTGTATCTGACGCCCGACCGGAAGTCGCTACTGGTGGCCAATGCGTTGAGCAACAGCCTGACCTTCATCGACCCGGCCACCGCCCAGGTGCAGCGGACACTGAACGGCATCGCCGACCCCTATCAGCTGCGCTTTTCACCCGACATGAAATGGTTCGTCACGCTGGCCAACCGCCTCAATCACATCGACCTGTACCGCTGGCAACCCGACGACGCCGCCGAGCCGATGAAGCTGATCAAGCGGGTGCCCACCGGCAAGACGCCGAGCCACCAGTGGATCGACAGCAAGAGCAGCGTGGTCTACGCCTCGATGCAGGACAGCAACGAGATCGTCGCGCTCGACATCGCGGGCCAGAGCATCCGCTGGCGCGTGGCCACCGGCAAGCTGCCGGCCGACGTCTACCTGACGTCCGACGATCAGCGGCTGTTCGTGGGCCTTACAGGCGACCGCTTCGTCGAGGTCTACGACGTGACGGCCAATCCGGCCCGGCTGATCAAGCGCATCGCCACCGGCGACGGAGCCCACGCGTTTCGTGCGATGGGCGACAAGCGCCACATCTTCGCCGGCAATCGGGTGGCCAACACCATCAGCATCATCGACACCCAGACGCTGACTGTGGTGGGCGAGCTGCCCGCGCCCGGCGGGCCGGACGACATGGAGCTGATGTCCGATGGCAAGACCCTGCTGGTCGCCTCCCGCTGGGCGCGCAGGCTCACCTGGATCGACGTGCCCGGCCGCCAGGTGATCCGCCAGGTCGACGTGGGCCGCTCGCCGCACGGCGTGTACACGCTGGACCACGCCCCGCGGCAGTAGGTGGGGGTCAGCTCAGCAGTCGGTGCGGGTCAGCGCAGCAGTCGGTCAGCGCGCCGGCAGCCCCAGCAGCTGGGTGGCGATCAAGTTGCGCTGCAGCTGCGAGCTGCCGCCGTAGATCGTCACCGGCCGGGTGGTCATGTATAGCCACTCCAGGTCGTCCTGCAGCCCGAGCGCTGGAGCACTTCCCAGCACGCCGCCCTGCTGACCGGCCAGCTCGCTGGCCGCCTGCGCGATCCGCTGCAGCAGCTCGGCCACGAAGAGCTTGAGCATCGATGAATCGCCCGAGGCGTCGCGCCCCTGCAGCGCCGCCTCGCAGACCAGCTCGTACAGCGCCGTGGCGTCGGAGATGTCGCAGCCGAAGCGGTCGCACAGGTCGCGATAGGCCTCGCTGTCGTCCAGCCCCATCGCGGTGCCGGTGCGACGCAGCACCCCGTAGGCATAGTTGATCAGTTCAGGCGAGCCGTGGCTGAAGCGCTCGACGCCCAGCAGCGCCTTGGCGATGTTCCAGCCCTGGCCGACCTCGCCGATGACATTGCCGCGCGGCACGACGACATCGTCGAAGAACACCTCGCACAGACGTTCGTCGTTGGCCAGGGTGCGGATCGGACGGATCCGCACGCCCGGGCTGCGCAGGTCGCACAGGACGAAGGTGATGCCCTGCTGCTTGCGCTCCTCGGTGCTGGTGCGGACCAGCACGAAGATCATGTTCGCGTCGGTCGCCTGCGAGGTCCAGATCTTCTGGCCGTTGATCACCAGCTCATCGCCGCGCACGTCGGCACGCGTGCGAAGGCTGGCCAGATCCGAGCCGGCTCCGGGCTCGGAATACCCCTGGCACCAGACGTCCTCGCAGGACAGCAGACGCGGCAGCCAGTGGTCGCGCTGCGCCTGCGTGCCGTAGCGGATCAGCACCGGCGAGAGCAAGCGCAGCCCGTGGTCGATGGGCCGGGCGATGCCGAAGCGCTCGAGCTCCTCCTGGTAGATGCGCTGCTTGCGCAGCGACAGGCCCATGCCGCCGTGCTCGACGGCCAGACCGGGCGCACGCCAGCCGTCGCGGTGCTGCGCGCGCAGCCAGCCGCGCGCCTCTTCGCCGACCAGGCGCTCGAGCGGGCAGCGCAGCTGCGACGGATAGTTCGCGGCGATCCATGCGCGAAAGCGCGCGCGGAATTCGTCGTCGCTCAGGCTGTTGGCATCGAAGCGGCTCATTGGTTTTCTCCATTCGCATCCGCTGGCATGGCGCGCATCAGTTCGCCGTATCGGCGGCGCTGCTGCGAGCCGTTGCCCAGGCTGGCTGCCAGCCGAAGCGCCACCTTCAGGTACCAGCCGATGTCTGCCTCGGTGGTGAAGCCGATGGCGCCGTGCGCCTGGACACCGAAGCGGCCGGCCAGCAGAGCGGCGTCGGACGCACGCGCCTTCGCGGCAGCGATGGCTGCGCCCGTGGATGCCGCATCGGGGGCGCTCTCGCAGCGAAGCAGCGCCGCCTGACAGGATGCGCTGGCCAGCGCCTGTTCGATGCGCACGTCCGCCGCCGCATGCTGCAGGCTCTGGAAGCTGCCGATGGTCTGGCCGAACTGCACCCGCAGGCGCAGGTAATCGAGCGTGATATCGAGCGCCGCGCCCGC
>DAONCJ010000450.1:0-3856 GCA_035401985.1 Burkholderiaceae bacterium
GGTGGCGCGGCTTCGAACCAAGCTGCGCGCCTGGGCCTGAGCGGCCGCCGGCGGCCGATGCGCAAGCCCACGGTCCTGTCCGGCCTGCTCGACCAGGCTGGCGAGCTCAGCCGGCAGGCCGCGCAGCTCGAAGGCCATATCGAACAACTGGCACGGGACGGTGCCGCGCAATCGGAGGGGCTGCGCGACCTGTCCGATCAGATCGATCGGATGATCGGCGCCACGCGAGACATCGACCACGCCGCGGCAGCAGGCCGGGACCGGGCCGAAGACGCCCGGCGGGCGGTGAATCGCGCAGGCGAAGGCGTGGCCGACGTGGCGCACTCACTGGGCCAGGTCACTTCGGCTGCCGACGAGATCACCCGACTCGCGCTGCAGACCCGGCTCGTTGCCTTTCATGCCGCGGTCGAGGCACGGCGGGCCGGCGCGGCCGGACATGGTTTTGCGGTGGTCGCGGACGCGGTCAGGGACCTGACCTCGAAGGTCGAACAGTCGTCCCGGCTGATCACTGCCACCGTTTCGCAGCTCGACCTCCGCGTCGCCCAGCTCGCCCGCGAAATCACGGGTGCAGAGGAGGGCGCGCGCAGCGAATTCCAGCGCGCCCTGCTGGCTGCCGAGCGCAGCCTGGGCGACCTTGCGCATGCCGCCCGTCACAGCCTGTCAATGGCCCTGGACACCGGTGGACAGATGCGCGACAGGGCCCGCCAGGCCCTGGATGTCCATCGCGGGCTGACTGAACTCAGGCAGGGTGTGCTGAAGCTGCGGACGGTGGCCGACGGCATCGCCGAGCAAGCGGCGGACGGCGATGTGCCGGGGGGATGACGCGAGCGGCGGGCGCAACAGCCCCCGCGCGGTCAGGCCCGGTGCAGGGCGCGGGACGGTGTGGCCAGCCCGCTCGAACCGGGCATGCCGTAGGTCGCGGCGGGCTCGAACAACGCGTTAAGTCCCCGCTGATTGCGGGCAGCGGCGCGCTGCAGCAGCGCGGCATTGTCGATCAGCTGGCGACGCGCCTCGACCAGCCGCTTGCGCCCGGCGGGATCGGTCAACCCCGTCTTGCGCACGCACGCCAGCGCCGCTGCCAGCGCCTGATCGGCATCGCCCAGAGCCTGGACGTCGCCTGATATCAGCGCCTGCTGCTGCGCCCGGAGGGCGGCCACCAGCGGGTCGGCCTCGGGCCCTTCGCGGTCTGCCGCCATCACTGGCTTCGACCGGTGGCCATGGTTTCGATCAGTTCTGCGGCCGCACTGATCATCTTGTCCGCAACCGCCTCGGCTGACACGTGGAAACGGCCTTCCTGGATGGCGGCTTTGACTTCTTCCACCTTCCCGGTACGCACTGGCTGTTCGGCACCGTCGGCAGCGGCAATGCTGCGCGACGTGGCGGACAGTTCCACCTTGTCGACCGGGACGGTGCCCGCGACTTCCTGCGACCCGGCCGCTGGCGCCCGCGTGCCGTTGGTGGCGCGCGGGACCGGTTCGGGTTGCTTGGACTCTATGTTGTTTCCGACTTTCATACCTGGCTCCCTGTCGGTAATCCGACGCTTGCAAGGCTCCTGGTGACAGTATCGGCGATCGCTGCGGAAACTTAAGCGCGAATGAGCGGAACGGAAGCGGATTTGCTCTAGAGACGCACTTCGATGGTTCTGTCTCGAAGGGTTCCCGCCACCACTCGACCCGACTCGGTCCTGACCCGAAGGCTTTGACCTTCGCTCCCTGAACTTAATGCGACACCTTCACTTGCTAGCGTAAATCCTTGTCCGGTAACGATTATCTGGACAGGATCCCCTGCGTTGATCGAAGGCGGAGTCCGCAATGCATCGACCCGCAGAGGCTGCCCTGCAGCGACCGATCGAGTCAGGTGCTTTCCGTTGAGCGTCGTTGTATCGGTGACAAGCGGCGCGTTCTCACGGGTCAGATCGAATTCTTCCAGATGAGCGTCCGCAGCGCTCAGGGGTGTTCCGGGCGTCAGGGGGCCGTTGGCCACGGCCACCTGGGCAAACACCTGAATGTTCACGGGCAGGCGGATCGCCCAGCTGGCGCCTGCGGTGCAGCGGATGCCGACCTGCGTGCGTCCCCACAGGCGTACGCCTGGCGGCACAAAGGGTTCGGCGCGGGCACAGGGAGCGAGCTGCACGCGTGTGTCGAATTGGCCGACCTGGATCACCAGGCGGTTTCGGGTACCGAGTTCGCGCTCGACAAGGATGCGGATTGCCGCCTCGGTCGGATCAGCCGACGGCGCCGCGGCAGCCGCCGGGGCGGCCAGTGATGACAATGCAGCCAGCTGGGCGCGCGCACCGGCTGCCGGCCACCCGCAGGTCAACAGCAGCAGGCACACGACTGACAGACGCCTCATACAGGACTCCTCGCGTTGGATTGCGCCCACTGTGCGCGTGCATCCGGGGGCGCAGGAGTCGGAATAGGCGCGCAAGGCGGCGGCTTTTCAGCACTTAAGAAATCGCCGCGCGGCCGATGATCGGCTCGACACATCGTCAGGTGCGCATGCCGGAGAACCCCGATGCTCGACCGATTTCTTGATTCCATTCAATTCCAGGGCCAGGCGCTGGTGCTGCGTGCCGACCGCCAGAAGGTGCTCGCGGGCAACATCGCCAATGCCGACACGCCGGGCTTCAAGTCACGCGACTTCAATTTCGCCCGTGAACTGCAGCAGGCCACCGAGCGCGGCGCGGCGGACCCTTCGCGGCTGGCCCCGGTGGCCGCGCAGGCAGGCCATGTCGCACTGGCCGGCAGCGCGGCTCCGGGCACCGATCCGAAGCTGCAATACCGGTCGCCCGAGCAGGCCTCCATCGACGGCAATACGGTCGAGCTCGATCGCGAGCGCGCCAATTTTGCCGACAACTCGGTGCGTTACGAGGCCACGCTGCGGTTCATCAATGGTGGCGTGCGAACCATGCTGTCGGCGATCCGCGGCGAATGAGCGGCCAGCAGATCCGCCGCGCGCCCTTCGCCTAGCCGAACCCGCCTGACCCTCAGGAATCCTCCATGTCGCTCTCGAAGATCTTCGAAATCAGCTCGACCGCGATCGCGGCGCAGAGCCAGCGTCTGAACGTCGTCGCCTCGAATCTGGCCAACGCCGACAGCGTCGCGGGGCCCGACGGCAAGGCCTACAAGGCCCGTCAGGTCGTCTTCCAGGCGCGCCAGCCCGAGCGGGTCGACGGCACGGCCGGTGTGCGGGTCAGCGGAATCATCGAGGACGACACCCCAGGCAAGCGGGCGTTCGACCCGAAGCATCCGCAGGCCGACGCCGAAGGCTACGTGACCTCGAGCAACGTCAATGTCGTCGAGGAGATGGTGAACATGATCTCGGCTTCGCGCTCGTACCAGAACAACGTCGAGGTCCTGAACACCACCCAGCAGCTGCTGATCAAGACCCTGCAGCTCGGCCAGTAAACCGAAAGCCCGCCATGACCACCGCCACCGCCTCCGTGACCGACCAGACCGCCGCCCGCCTGGCGCAGGTCGTCAGCGCGTCGACCCTGAACAATCCTGCAGACAAGACGTCGGCCAGCGGCACCACCGCGGCCGACACCGAGGACCGGTTCCTCAAGCTGCTGGTCGCGCAGATGCGCAACCAGGATCCGCTGAATCCGCTGGACAACGCCCAGGTCACCACGCAGCTCGCGCAGATCAACACCGTGCGCGGCATCGAGACTTTGAACTCCTCGGTCAGCAAGCTGGTCGACCGGGGTGCGACGTCCTCGCCGCTGGATGCGGTCGGCCTGCTCGGGCGCCATGCGATGGTTCCCGGGACCGGCTTCGATCGCGCCGACGCGCAAGGCAGCACCCGGATCGGCTTCGAGCTGCCCGTGGCCGGCAAGGCCGCGCTGGCCGAGGTGGTC
>DAONCJ010000451.1:0-3843 GCA_035401985.1 Burkholderiaceae bacterium
CGAACTGGCCACCACCTACATCATCGGCCGCGTCGGCAACGGCGACTACGGCGTGGCACTGGCCTACTGCACCGCGCTGATCGTGCTGATGTCGCTGGCCACGCTGCTGATCCAGGGGCTGGTCGGCGAACGATCGCTGGGCAGGCGCGTCGCGCTGCGCTGAACGAACGAGGGATCTGAAATGTCTGGCATCGAATTCGTTCGAGTCACCAAGCGCTACGGCGGGGCCGGCGCCCCCCTGGTGATCCGGGGCGTCGACTTCACGGTGCCCAGGGGCACCCTGACCACCATCCTGGGTCCCTCGGGCTGCGGCAAGACGACGCTGCTGCGCATGGTTGCCGGCCTCGATTCGCCGAGCAGCGGACGCATCCTGATCGATGGCCGCGACGTCACCGACCAGGGGCCGGCCGAGCGCAACGTGTGCATGGTGTTCCAGAGCTATGCGCTGTTCCCGCACCTCAGCGTGATAGGCAATGTCGGCTACGGGCTATCGGTCAGCGGCGTCTCGCGCGACACCACGGCGCAGCGGGCGCGTGCCGCGCTCGCCGCGGTCGGCCTTGAAGGATACGAGGCCCGGATGCCGGGCGAATTGTCGGGCGGGCAGCAGCAGCGTGTGGCGGTGGCACGCGCGCTGGTGCTCGAGCCTTCGGTGATGCTGTTCGACGAGCCCCTGTCCAACCTCGACGCCCGGCTGCGCCGCTCGATGCGCCAGGAGATCCGCGATCTGCAGCAGCGTCTCGGCCTGACGGTCGCCTATGTCACCCACGACCAGAGTGAGGCGCTCGCCGTCAGCGATCAGGTCATCGTGATGAACACCGGCGTGATCGCGCAAGCCGGCACGCCGCGCGAGCTCTACGAGCGGCCCGGCAGCGTCTTCGTGGCAGGCTTCATGGGCGAGGCGATGCTGTTCGACGGTGTCGCGCAGGACGACGGCACCGTGACAGTCGGGCCGCTGCAACTGCGCGCCTCGCAGCCGGTCGGCGCGGGTCGGGTCAAGGTTGCCGTGCGCCCCGAAGCCTGGTCGATTGCACGCGAGGGCGCAGGCCTGCCCGGCAGGGTCACGGGATGCGCCTACCTGGGCAGCCACGTCGAGATGAATCTGCAGACCGCTTTGGGCGCCGTCTTCGTTGTGTCGCCCGACGTCGATCAGAACTGGCGGATCGGCGACGACGCGGTGCTGCTCCTGGCTCAGCGAGGCGTGTCGATCGTCGTTGCCTGAGCCGCTGGCAGACGCTCCAGCACCGTCTGCGCCGCGAGATCATGGGCCACGGCATTCCAGTGCCAGTCATGCGGCGACCAGTCCAGGCGTTCCTGCCGCTTGCGCCAGTGCGCTGCGAACACCGGGTCGAGATCGATCACTTGGTGGCCTTGCGCCGCGGCCAGGCCCAGCAGCGCCTGCCGGTCCGCACGGTCCCACTGCGCGGTCGGATCGGGCCGATCGGCATAGAGCGCGCGACGGTCGCCATCGATCAGGAACAGCACCTTGAACCCGCCGGCATCGGCAAGGGTGCGCAGCCGCGCCATGAACCAGGCAAGGGCCTGTCGCCGGCCGTCGTGACCTGTCGCCGCCGCGGTGGTGGCTGCGGCTGATCCATCCGCAGAATCCGCCGCCTGCGCCCGCAGCCGCGCCCACCAGCCCGGGAACTTGAGGTTGTAATACACGTAGCGCACCAGCGCGGACTTCGTCAGCAGCGTCTTCAGGCGCGACTCCGTGTAGGGCTGATGAACCACAGCCACCTCGCCGGCACGCAGCACGAACCCGTTGTGACCCGCGCTCGGCGCATCCAGCAGGCCCGACAGATCGGTGGGCTCGACCAGCACCACGACCGCGGCCGGCCGGTGAACGGGAGCAAACGCCTCGATGATTCGCAAGGCATCGGCCAGTCCGTTGCCCGACGCGGACGCCGCCATCACCCGGCCGGGCAGCGCCGCATCGAGACGCCCCTGCAGCGTGTCGCGGTACTCCAGCATCTGCGCTTCGATATAGCTGTCGCCGATCACGAGCACTCCGCCCGGGCGTACCTCGTCAGCCGAACGCGTGAAGCCGAGACGATTGGTTTCGCCCTTCATCGGATTGGCGAGTGCCCAGCCGAGCGAATACACATACGGCTGCTGCGCCAGATAGCGGCTGATCGGCATCGCGTCACTGGTCGGCGCCATCCGCAGACCGGAGTTGACCGGCAGCAGGCGCAGGCCGAGTTCGAGCGCGATGACGGCCATCAGCGTTCCGATCACGAAGCCCGACAGAAAGCGCCGCATGGTCATCAGAAGTTGAAGTAGAGGAACTCGGACACGCCGCGCGTCTCACTGATCGTGAGCAGCAGCAGACCGGCCGCGATCAGAGCACCGAGCAGCATGCCACCCCTGCCGGCGCCCCACGCCGCTTCCTTGTCCTGCTGGATGCCGCGGCCCAGCAGGTCGTAGGCATTGGGCGCAAGGAATGCGATGGCTGCGAGCGCGCACAGCCACGCCACGCATTCGCGGATCGCCATGATCCTGTCGAGCCCCGCGGCGCCGCCATCGGCCGATGCGAAGGTGCCCGTCAGCATGGCGCGCAGGACATCGAGGGCAATCGGCACCGAAGACGCGCGGAAGAACACCCAGGCCAGCACGACCGCCAGGAAGGTGATCGCCCACCCGGTGATCTGCAGCGCCCGACTGCGGCGCTCGCCAAGCAGATGACGAAGCGCATGGTTGATGCCGAGATAGCAGCCATGCAGCCCGCCCCAGATGACGAAGGTCCAGTTCGCGCCATGCCAAAGGCCGCCCAGCAGCATCGTGATCAGCAGGTTCAGGTGTCGGCGCGTCGCGCCGCGCCGGTTGCCGCCCAGCGGGATGTACAGGTAGTCGCGAAGGAAGTTCGACAGCGTGATGTGCCAGCGACGCCAGAAGTCGATGATCGACGTTGCCTTGTAGGGCGAATTGAAATTGATCGGCAGCACGATGCCGAACAGGTACGACAGGCCATACGCCATGTCCGAGTACGCCGAGAAATCGAAGTACAGCTGGAACGTGTACGCGAGCGCGCCGCACCAGGCTTCCAGCATCGTCAGACTCGCATGATGAACATCGAACACCGGTCCGACGAAGCGCGCCGCGCCGTCGGCGAGCACCACCTTCTTGAACAGCCCGATCACGAAGAAGGTCACGCCGACCACCAGACGTCCCCGCGAACACACATGCGACTGCGCCGCGTCGAACTGCGGCATCATGTCCTTGTGGTGCAGGATCGGTCCCGCGATCAGGTGCGGAAAGTAGGTGACGAACAGGCCATAGTTTTCCGGCTTGTACTCGCGCACGCTGGCCACGTGGCAGTCGACCAGATAGGCGATCTGCGTGAAGGTGAAGAACGAGATGCCGATCGGCAGCGTCACCCCCAGCGGCACATAGTCGAGCCCCCGCAGCGCCGCGCCGTTCGCGCCGAAAAAATCGGCGTACTTGAAGAACCCCAGCAGGCCCAGGTTGAAGACCAGCCCCGCGATCAGCGCGAACCGTGCGCGGCGCGCCTGTCCCGCTTCGCGCGCCGAACTGATCGCCCGCCCGAAAAGAAAATTGACGACGATCGAGCCCAGCAGCAGTGGCAGGAAGCGCACATCCCAGTAGCTGTAGAACGCGATCGACGCGACGAACAGAAAGACGATCGACAGCCGCTGGGAGTACTTCGAGATCACGAAGTAGCCGAGCAGCGCGACCGGCAGAAAAACCAGGGCGAACAGGAAGGTGTTGAAGAGCATCGAGGCACCGGACAGGCGGTGGATCCTGACCGGCGCAACTACGCCGAACCCGTTCCCACCGGGCGCCAGACTACGGAAAGATCCGGCGTGCCGCGCGGAACTTTTGCCT
>DAONCJ010000452.1:0-3837 GCA_035401985.1 Burkholderiaceae bacterium
TCGCGCAGTCGGTGCTGCTGCTGCAGAACGCCCTGCGCGCAGCCTCGGCGAACACCACCGGCCGGGCGGCGGTCCGCGAGCGCATCGCGGAGGTCGAGGGGCAGTTTCAGGTATTGACCGAGGCGCTCGCCGTGGGCGGAACGGTCCCGCAAGACCCGGAACAGCCGCCCCAGGCCGTCAACCCCGTGCCGTGATGATTCCGCAGCCCACGCGACGCCCCGAATTGCCGGCCGGCTGCGATTGGTAGTCGTCCGGGTCGGCGTGAATCACCACGCTGCGGCCGATGATTCCCGCGGGTCCGCCCGTCACCTGGACACCCCGGACTTCGGCGCGATAGCTGGCGTTGCCATTGCTGTCGGCCGTCAGGTTGGGCAGGTCACCTGCATGCCGCTCGGACTTGCCATGGTGGCCGTGGGGGTGATTCATCGGATTGAAGTGACCCTTGGCACTGCTGGCGTCGGCCGCGCTGCAGTCGCCCGCCTCGTGGACGTGAAAGCCATGGGGCCCCGGGGTCAGGCCACTGATGCTCGCCTCGACCACGACAGCGTCGCCGCGGGGTGTGAAGCTGACTGTGCCGCTGACCTGACTGCCCGAGCGGGCCTGCACCTGCGCCACGGCCGAGGGTGCCGCTGACGGCATGCCGGCACAGCCCGCCATGGCCGCGGCCATGAGCGTTGCCGAAGCCGCGAACCAAAAGGGACGACAGTGGATCATCGAGTACTCCATGAGATCGGCGTTGATTGAAACGTGCAGCATATGCCGATTGCACGGCCGCGCGCACCGGCGGATCAGGCACACTCCCGATCATGAATGAACCGACATTGCCGATCCGCCGCGTCGGCATCGACACCTGGCGCGAAAACGTCGCATTCCTCCACCGTGACTGCCCGGTGGTTCGCGCGGCGGGGTTTCAGGCACTTGCCAAGGTGCGCGTGCAGGCCAATGGCCAGACGCTGTTTGCGGTGCTCAATGTGGTCGACGATGCCTGCATCTGCGAGCCGCGCGAACTTGGCCTCAGCGAAGAGGCGTTCCGGCGCCTGGGCGTCGAGCCCGGGCATCTTGCGCGCATCGAGCAGGCCGAGCCGCCGGCCTCGATCGCCGCCCTGCACCGCAAAATCGCCGGCGAACGACTGGAGCGCAATGACCTGCGGGCCATCATCGAAGACATCGCGGCCGCCCGGTATTCCAGGATCGAGCTGGCGGCCTTCGTCGTCGCCACGAACCAGTTCGAACTCGACCGCGACGAGGTGCTTCATCTGACCGAGGCGATGATCCTCTCGGGCCAGCGGATCGACTGGCAGCGGGAAGTCGGCGCGGGACCGGTGGTGGACAAGCATTGCATCGGCGGCATACCGGGCAACCGGACCTCGATGATCGTCGTGCCCATCGTCGCGGCGCACGGCATGTTGTGCCCGAAGACATCCTCGCGCGCCATCACGTCCCCGGCAGGCACGGCCGACACCATGGAGGTGCTGGCCGAAGTCGAACTGCCGATGGCACGCCTGAAGGACATCACCCGCGCGACGCACGGCTGCCTGGCCTGGGGAGGGACCGCCGACCTCAGCCCGGCCGATGACATTCTGATCTCGGTCGAGCGGCCGCTGGCCATCGATTCGCCGGGGCAGATGGTGGCCTCGATCCTGTCTAAAAAGATCGCGGCCGGATCGACCCATCTGGTTCTCGACATCCCGGTCGGGCCGACCGCCAAGGTGCGCAGCATGCCGGCGGCCCAGCGCCTGAAGCGGCTGTTCGAGTACGTCGCAGGGCGGCTCGGCCTGGAGCTCGACGCGGTGATCACCGATGGCCGCCAGCCGATCGGCCGCGGCATCGGACCCGTGCTCGAGGCCCGTGATGTGATGCAGGTGCTGGCGAACGACCCGGCGGCACCGCAGGATCTGCGCCAGAAGGGGCTTCGGCTCGCCGGTCGGATGATCGAGTTCGACCCCGATGTGCGGGGCGGTGACGGTTACCGGATCGCCAGGGACATCCTCGAATCCGGACGCGCGCTGGCCAAGATGAACGCAATCATCGATGCGCAGGGGCGGCGTACCGCGCCGGTGCGTGTCGGCTCACTGCACTTCGATGTCGCCGCCCCCGCTGACGGCACCGTCGTCGGCGTCGACAACCTGCGCCTGGCCCGTATCGCCCGCCTGAGCGGCGCGCCACAGGTGCCCGGTGCGGGCCTGGACCTGCGCGTGAAACTGGGGGATAGCGTACGCAAGGGACAGCACCTGTACCGGGTGCATGCCCGGTTCGAGGCCGATCTCGAATTTGCCCGCCGGATGGCGAGCGAGGGCACTGCCTACACGCTCGGCAGCGCCGATCAGGCGCCGCGCGATTACGCCACCACCCAGGGCTGACCCGATGACTCAGCTGCTTGCATTCGACGACGAGGCGCTGCTGGCGGACCGCCTTGCGAGCGCCACCGGCTGGCCGCTGTCCCTCATCGAGCGCCACGGCTTTCCGGACGGCGAATCGCGCTTGCGGCTGCCGCCGGCCCTGCCGGCACACACGGTGCTGCTGCGCGGACTGCAGCAGCCCAACGAAAAGCTCACCGAGCTGATGCTGGCCGCCGCCGGCGCGCGTGAGCTCGGCGCCCACCGGCTGACCCTGGTCAGCCCCTATCTCGCCTACATGAGGCAGGACATCGCATTCGTGCCGGGCGAAGTGGTCAGCCAGCGCCACGTCGGACGCCTGCTCGCTGCCTGGTTCGATGCCGTCGTCACGGTCGATCCGCACCTGCATCGCGTCTCCTCGATGGACGAAGTCGTCCCCGGGCGGCGGGGCGTCGCGCTGACCGCCGCCCCGTTGCTCGGTGCCTGGGTCGCACAGCAGCAGGCCGATGCCCTGCTGCTCGGACCCGATGAAGAGTCGATGCAGTGGGTGCACGTCGCTGCGGAAGTGTGCGGACTGGACCACGCGGTGTGCCGCAAGCTGCGCCATGCCGACCGCTCGGTCGAGGTCACCCTGCCCGACGTCGATCTGCGCGGCCGTGCGGTCGTCCTGCTCGACGACGTGGCGAGCACCGGCCACACGCTGGTCGAGGCGGCGCGAGCTGCGCTGGCCCGCGGCGCGCGGAGCGTCGATGTCGCGGTGACGCACGCCCTGCTCGTCGGGGACGCCGTGGCGGCACTGCGGGAGGCGGGTATTCGGCATGTCTGGAGCACGGACAGCGTCCCGCATTCGAGCAATGCCGTATCGATCGCACCGCTGCTGGCGCGCACCCTGCTGGCGCTCCAGCCCTGACAAACGGATGCCGGTTCTGCCGCTGAGGCAGTGACGGGAAGGATCCCGGACTGGCGACAGGGCGAACCGGTCCCTCCCACCGGCCGGGCGTAACATGTTCGATACCCTGCCCGCCCCAAGGGGTGCGCGAAGACCACGCACCCTTGCCGACCCACCCCTGACCCATGATCTCGGCCGACATCGTCGCTTTTGCGATGGTCGCAGTCATGCAGACCGTGCTGGCCGTCGTCTGGCTGGTCGGCGCTCGCGCAGCCGGCGACCAGCGCGCCGCTGCGCACCACTGGACCGCCTTTGCCGTGTTCAGCGCGGTGGGTTTTATGCTGCTGATCCTCTCGCGCCAGGCGGGCATCGGCAGCCACCCGGAAGTCTTGCGTGCCGCCGGCAACATCGTCGGCGTGGTCGCCTTCATCGCGCTGCGACGCGGCGTGGCCCAATTCGTCGGACGCCCGGCGTCGACCGCCTGGGACGTCGTCCTGCTGAGCCTCGTTCTCGGTGCGTCGGTCATCGGGCTGTTCCCGGAGGGCGGCAGAACCCGGGTCGCCGTCATCTCGGCGGCGCTGGGCGTCTATATCATCGCCATCGCAGCCGCAC
>DAONCJ010000453.1:0-3827 GCA_035401985.1 Burkholderiaceae bacterium
GGCCAGTTCGATCGGATTCATGATCGACATGGACACGCCGATGGTGTGGCGCGGACCGTTGGTCACCCAGGCGCTCGAGCAGCTGCTGCGCGAAACCAACTGGCGCGACCTCGACTATCTGGTGGTCGACATGCCCCCGGGCACCGGCGACATCCACCTCACGCTCTCCCAGAAGATTCCGGTCACCGGCGTGGTCATCGTCACCACGCCGCAGGACATCGCGCTGCTCGACGCCCGCAAAGGGCTGAAGATGTTCGAGAAGGTGGGCGTGCCGATCCTGGGCATCGTCGAGAACATGGCCATTCATCTGTGCTCGCAGTGCGGACACGCCGAGCACATCTTCGGCCAGGGTGGCGGTGAACGCATGGCGCGCGAATACGATGTCGATTACCTCGGCGGCCTGCCGCTGGACATCCGGATCCGCGAGCAGACCGATTCCGGTCGTCCGACGGTCGTATCCGAGCCTGATGGGCCGATCGCCGAGATCTACCGCAGCATCGCGCGCAAAGTGGCGGTGAAGATCGCCGATCAGTCGCGCGACATGACGTCCAAGTTCCCCAGCATCGTGGTTCAGAACACCTGATCGAGCGGCCCGGCGCCAGCCGGGCTCATGCGGGTGCGGCGTCGGCCGTGCCCGATACGGGGCGATTTCCCCCACAGGCCCCCGCCATAGGGCTGTCCCGCCAGCATGCCGCTCAGACCCCGATGGGCCTGAGGAGCGGTTCACTTTGCCTCGGCCGTCCATCCGCCGACATGCCGGTCGCGCTCAGCGCGGCCGCACGCCGGGCGATGTGTCGTCACCGCCGCTGGGTTCGAAGGCGACGCCGTGCTGCGCCAGGTACTCACGGATCAGCCGCCTCACCACCTGGGAAGGCGTGACGTCCTGCCGGGCGCAAAGCGCCTCGAACGCCTTCTTTTTTGCCGGGTCGACCAGCACCGTCAAACGGGCGGTCTTGAGTTCCACAGGCTCGCGTGCGGTGGATTTTGTTATCATGTCAGTGACATTGAATATGTGTGCTATTGCAATACGAACATCATACTTCAAGGGCTGACCCAGTAAACCCATGACCGCGCTGATCGCCGCCGTCGTCGTGCTGCTCCTGGGGGCTGGCGCAAGCCTGCTGCCGATGCGCAATGGCGTTCGGGCGTTCGTGGCGATCGCCACCCAGTTCGCGGCGGTGGTGCTGATCTGGTGGACCATTGCGCCCGTCCTGTTCGATGCTCAGGTCGTTCGAGGCGAGCTGCCGTGGGGCTATCCGGTGGGCACGCTGCGGGTGCGTCTGGATGCGCTGGGCGCCTTTTTTCTCGCCTGGTCGCTGCCCATGACCCTGCTGGGCAGCGTGTACGCGGCCGGCTACCTGCGCCCGTACTTCGCCACCCGGCGCCATGTGGGCGTGCATTACGCGCTGCTGAACCTCACCGCCATCTCGTTCGTGCTGGTCTACACGGGCGAACACGCGCTGATCTTCCTCGTGGGCTGGGAGATTGCGGCGCTGTCGGCCTGGCTGCTGGTGATCTGGGACTACACCGACCCCAAGGTCCGCTTCGCCGGTTTCAACTACCTGGTCTCCACGCACATCGGCCTGATCTTCCTGGTCGCTGCGTTCATGATCCTGTACACGCATTCCGGCTCGTGGTTTCTGGAGAGCTACGGGCAGTGGCTTGCGCGCAGCCCGGGCACCGAGCGCAACCTGGTGTTCCTGCTGGTGGTGACCAGCTTCGGGCTGAAGTCGGCTTTCTTTCCGTTCCACTCGTGGCTGCCACGCGCGCACGCCGCTGCGCCCGCGCATGTCTCGGCGCTGATGTCCGGCGTCATCCATAAAGCCGGCTTGTATGCGCTGCTGCGATTCATTCTGCTGATCGGCAAGCCCGACGAATGGATGGGCTGGTTCCTGATCGGGTTCTCGGTCTGCTCGGCAGTGGTCGGCGCGCTGTACACGGCGGGGCAGCGCGACCTCAAGCGGCTGCTGGGCTACTCGTCGACCGAAAATGTCGGCATCGCGGGCATCGGTCTGGGCGTGGGCTGCCTGGGCCTGAGCTGGGATGCGCCTGCGCTGGTGGCGCTCGGCCTGGCCGGCGGCCTGCTGCACGTGCTGAATCACGCGTTTTTCAAGTGCCAGCTCTTCTACGCCGCTGGTGCGGTCTACCAGTCCACGCACACTGTCGACATGGAGAAGCTCGGTGGCCTGTCGCGTCTGATGCCCTGGACGGCCGTCTGCTTCCTGGTCGGCGGAGTCGCCATTTCGGCGCTTCCGCCGCTGAATGGCTTCGCCAGCGAATTCCTGATCTACGGCGGGCTGTTCGGCCAGGCCGCTCCCACGGTCTGGGCAAAATTGGCACTGTGTGTGGTCGCGGCGATCCTCGCCTTCGTCGGCGCGGTGTCGGCCCTGAGCATCACCCGGGCGTTCGGTGTCGTCTTTCTGGGCTCGCCCCGAACAGACCACCCCACGCCGGCCCACGAGGTAGGGCTGTGGATGCGGCTCCCGATGCTCGCCCATGCGCTGGGTGTCGTGCTGCTCGGCGTGTTTCCGGTGCTCGGGCTGCACCTGGTGCGGGGTCCTGTCGAACTGGCTCTGGGTCCGATGGCGCCGGCCGGCATTTCCAGCCTCGACGCCCTGGCCACCACGCTGACCTTGGTCGGCTATGTCGCGGCCGCACTGCTCGCGCTGGTGGGCGGCCTGCTGGGTCTTCGCGCCGCCTTCGGACCGCGCTCGGGCACGAAGCACGTCACCTGGGGTTGCGGATACGGTGCGCCCAACGTGCGCATGCAGTACACCGGCGCGGGCTTCGCCGTCGACTTCAGCGAGCGATTCCGCTCGGTGCTGGCGCTGGTGCGTCGCCAGAAGGCGCCCGCCGGGTATTTCCCGACCGACAGTTATGTCGCCACCAGTTGCGTCGACGCGGTCGAGCGGCGTCTGTATTCGGTCATCGGGCACGGCGACGAATCTGCGAGCCGGCTGTCCAGGCGGCTGCGCGAGGACGACCCCCGAGTGGCCTTTGCCGGTGCGCTGATCGCGCTGGGCGTGATCGCGGGCTTGATTCTCCTCTCGAGCGGGCCCTTGCGATGACGATGCTGCTGTTCGTCGCGCATGCGCTGACGGTGCTGCTGATGCCGGTGCTCATGGTGGGCCTGGTCAATCGCACCAAGGCCTGGTGGGGAGGGCGGCAGGGACCGCGTCTGCTCCAAAGCGCCTACGACCTGCTCCGCCTCGCCGGCAAGCAGCCGGTCGTCAGCCAGGTCGCCTCGCCGCTCTTTCGGGCGGGGGCCTGGGTGGTGCTGGGCGCGTCGGTGTTCGCGGCGATGATCGCGCCGGCACTGGGCGCCTATGCGCCACTGCGCTTCGATCACGACTTCATCGTGTTCGCCTACGTGATCGGGCTCGCACGCCTGTTCCTGATGCTCTCGGCGATGGATGTCGGCAGCTCGTTCGAGGGCATGGGCGCGGCGCGCGAGGCGGCCTTTGCCGCCTATGCCGAGCCGGCCCTTTTCCTGCTGATCGGGGCGGCGGCCGTGGCCACCGGCCAAGTCAGTTTTGCGGGGCTGATCGGCCACCTGCATCAGAGCGGCCAGTTCGCCTGGGTGGCGCCGCCGGCGGTGCTCGCGCTGTTCATCCTGCTGCAGGCCGAGGCATCGCGGGTGCCGGTCGACGATCCGCTCACCCACCTCGAACTGACGATGATCCACGAGGTCATGATCCTCGATCACAGCGGCCCCGAACTGGCCGCGATGCAATATGCGGCCGCCGTCAAGATGACCGTGTATGCCGGCCTGATCGAGGCGCTGCTCAATCCCATCGACCCGCCAAGTCATCCGCTGGCGGCCGTCG
>DAONCJ010000454.1:0-3826 GCA_035401985.1 Burkholderiaceae bacterium
TCGAGCTCGCCGTCCATGACGCGCTCGAGCTTGTAGATCGTCAGGTTGATCCGGTGGTCGGTCAACCGGCCCTGCGGAAAGTTGTATGTGCGGATCCGCTCGGACCGATCCCCCGAGCCGACCAGCGACTTGCGGTGCGCGGCTTCGCGGGCGTGGGCCTCGCGCTCCTGGCGGTCGCGCAGGCGCGTGGCCAGCACCTTCATCGCCTTGTCGCGGTTGCGGTGCTGGGAGCGGTCGTCCTGGCACTCGACGACGATGCCCGTGGGCAGGTGGGTGATCCGCACCGCAGATTCGGTCTTGTTGACGTGCTGTCCGCCGGCCCCCGAGGCACGGAACACATCGATTCTCAACTCTTCGGGGTCGATCTTGACGTCGCCGAGTTCGTCGGCTTCGGCCATGACCGCGACCGTGCACGCCGAGGTGTGGATCCGGCCCTGGGCCTCGGTTTCAGGCACCCGCTGGACGCGGTGGCCGCCCGATTCGAATTTCAGGCGCGAGTAGGCGCCGTCGCCGGCAATCCGGACGATGACCTCCTTGTAGCCGCCCAGTTCGGAGGCGCTTTCGGACATCAGCTCGGTCTGCCAGCCTTGACGCTCGGCGAAGCGCAGATACATGCGCAGCAGATCGCCGGCGAACAGTGCCGATTCGTCCCCGCCGGTGCCGGCGCGGATCTCGAGGATGACATTGCGCTCGTCGTTCGGGTCGCGCGGCAGCAGCAGCCGCTGCAGATGGGCTTCCTCGTCTGTCTGGCGCTGGCTGGCCAGTCCGATCTCTTCGTCGGCGAAGGCGCGCATGTCCGGATCTTCGCGCATCGCCTCGGCCGCCTGGCGATCGGCGACGGCGGACTTCCAGGCCTGCAGGTGATCGACGACCTGCGACAGCTCGGCGTGCTCCCGATTGAGGCGGCGCAGGGTGTCGAGATTGCTGGCGGCGTCTTCGCTGGACAGCAGCAGACTGACTTCGGCAAGGCGCTGCTCGAGGCTTTCGAGCCGCGCCAGCATGGACGGTTTCATGGAGTGGACAAGCGTTCAGACAGGGGCTGACGACCGGGGCGCGAAGGCGCCCTCAGTCGCGCCCGGGGAAGATCTGGTCGATCAGGCGCACCAGCGAATCGCGGTCGTCGCCGGGCCGCTGCAGCAGGGAAGTGGGGGCGTGCAGGAACTTGCTGGTCAGGCCCTGGGCCAGCGCTTCGAGCACGGCCGCCGGATCGTCGCCGCGGGCCAGCAGACGGCGGGCCCGTTCGAGCTCGCCCTGCTTGAGCGCCTCGCCGCGGGCATGCAGCTGACGGATGAGCGGCACCGACTGGCGCGCCGACATCCACTGCATGAACGAATCGACGCGGGTCTCGATGATCGCCTCGGCCTGTGCCACGGCGGCACGGCGGCTTTCCACACCGGTCTGGACCACCTTGCCCAAGTCGTCGACCGTGTAGAGGAAGACGTCGTCGAGCCGCGCCACTTCGGGCTCGATGTCGCGCGGCACGGCGAGGTCGACCATGAAAATGGGACGCCGGCGGCGTGCGCGGGTGGCGCGCTCGACCATGCCCAGGCCGATGATCGGCAGCGCGCTGGCGGTGCACGACACGACGATGTCGAATTTTTCAAGCGAATCGGGCAACTCGTTCAGTCGCAGCGTGCTGCCATTGAACTGGCGGGCCAGCTTTTCGCCGCGCTCGATGGTGCGGTTGGCGACGACGATGGCTTTGGGATGTTGCGCGGCGAAGTGCGTCGCGCACAGCTCGATCATCTCGCCCGCGCCCACGAACAGCACCCGGGTTTCGCGCAGGTCTTCGAATATGCGCCGTGCCAGCCGGACCGCAGCGGCGGCCATCGACACCGAATGGGCGCCGATTTCAGTGGTGGAGCGGACTTCCTTGGCGACGGCGAACGAGCGCTGGAACAGCTGATGCAGATGGGTGCCCAGCGAGCCCGCATCCTGCGCAACGCGCACGGCTTCCTTCATCTGACCGAGAATTTGCGGCTCGCCCAGCACCATCGAATCGAGCCCCGCGGCCACGCGGAAGGCGTGCCGCACCGCCTGCCCGTTGGGCAGCACGTACAGGTGGGAGTCTAGCTGGCCGGCGGCGAGCCCCTGACGCTGCGACAGCCACCCGGACAGCGCGGGCGGCACTTCACCGGGGCTTTCGGTGGCGCAGTAGATTTCGGTGCGGTTGCAGGTGGAAAGGATGGCGCCTTCAGGCATCAGCGTGCGCAGGCTGCCGCGCATGTCGGCCAGTGCATCGCGCAGCCCCTCGCCCGGAAAGGACACACGCTCGCGCACCGCGACTGGCGCGGTGGTGTGGTTCAGGCCCAGGGTAAGCAGGTACATGGCGGCCTCCATTGTACCGGCGGGTACGGTGCGCCGGTACTCCCCGGCTGCCGTGAAGAATTGCCGCTATTGCCCGTTTGCGCCCAGAAAGAGGCGGTACGCGGGGTGCTGGGTGGCATCCTCGTGCGCATATCCGAGACCCGCCAGGAACGCCTTGAACGCCTTCTTCTCGTTTGCCGGCACCTGGATGCCGACCAGAATGCGGCCGTAATCGGCGCCATGGTTGCGGTAATGAAACAGCGAGATATTCCAGTTCGGGCTCATGCTCGACAGGAATTTCATCAGCGCCCCGGGGCGCTCCGGAAACTCGAAGCGGTACATCAGCTCGTCGCGCGCCAGCGGCGAGTGGCCGCCGACCAGATGGCGGATGTGCAGCTTGGCCAGTTCGTCGTCGGTCAGGTCGAGCGTCGCGAAACCGGCCGCCCGCAGGCCCTCGGCGATGGTGGCGGCGTCGGCCCGACGCTGGATCTGAATGCCGACGAAGATGTGCGCCTGTCTGGCGTCGGCGATCCGGTAGTTGAACTCGGTCACGTTGCGCGGCCCGACAGCCTCGCAGAAGCGGCGAAAGCTGCCGCGTTCTTCGGGGATCGTCACCGCGAACACCGCCTCGCGCTGCTCGCCGATCTCGGCGCGTTCGGAGACGAAGCGCAGCCGGTCGAAGTTCATGTTGGCTCCGCAGGCCACCGCGACCAGCGTCTGGTCGCGCAGCCCCTCGCGCTCGACGTAGGCCTTGGCGCCCGCAATGGCCATCGCGCCCGAAGGCTCGAGGATCGAACGGGTGTCCTGGAACACATCCTTGATGGCGGCGCAGAGTTGGTCGGTGTCGACCAGGATGATCTCGTCGACGAATTCGCGGCAGAGTCGGAATGTCTCCTCACCCACCTTGCGCACCGCAGTGCCGTCGGCGAAAAGTCCGACGTCGGTCAGCTCGATCCGGCGGCCGGCCTTCAATGAACGGTCCATCGCGTCGGAGTCCGTGGCCTGCACGCCGATGATCCGGATCTCCGGGCGAACCTGCTTCACATAGGCGGCGATGCCGGAGATCAGTCCGCCTCCGCCGATGGCGGCGAAGATGGCGTGGATGGGCGCCTGATGCTGTCGCAGGATCTCCATCCCGATCGTGCCGTTGCCGGCGATGACGTCCGGATCGTCGAAGGGATGGACGAAGGTCAGATCCTGCTGGCGCTGCAGTTCGAGCGCGTAGTTGTACGAGTCGGTGTAGCTGTCGCCGAACAGCACGACCTCGGCACCCCGGCCGCGCACCGCGTCGACCTTGAGCTGTGGCGTGGTCACCGGCATCACGATCACCGCCCGGCAGCCCATGCGCGCGGCCGCCAGGGCGACTCCCTGTGCATGATTGCCGGCCGAGGCGGCGATCACGCCGCGCTTGAGTTCCTCCGGCGACAGCGAGGCCATCTTGTTGTAGGCGCCGCGCAGCTTGAACGAGAACACCGGCTGGGTGTCCTCGCGCTTGAACCACACCTTGTTGCCGGTGCGC
>DAONCJ010000455.1:0-3825 GCA_035401985.1 Burkholderiaceae bacterium
CTGTGCTGGTGACCGGCCCTGAGCCGGTTCGCATCATGCCCACCGGCGCACGTCCGCGCATTGCCTCGCCGCTCCAGGCCAAGGCCATGCTCGACGCCGGACAAGCCGTGGTGTTCGACGTCGATCGGCGGGCCGCGTACGAACGGCGCCAGATTGCCGGTGCGAAGTTCAGTGTGCCGGACCGCCTGATGTCGTTCGTCGCCCCGCTGCCCGCGGAGCAGACCGTGCTGATCACCTCACCGGACGGTCTGCTGGCGCGGCTGGTTGCTGCGCAGCTGACGCAGGCCACCGGGCGCGATGTCCGGGCCATTGCAGGCGGCACGGCGGCCTGGGCGGCGGCGGGCCTGCCCTGCGCCACCGGAGACGCCGGCGTGCTGACGGGCGACGACGATCACTGGTACAGCCCCTATGCGCACAAGGATCTGTCCGCGCGCGACGCAGGCTTTCGAGCGTATCTGAGCTGGGAACTGGGACTGGTCGCACAACTCGAACGCGAGGGCGAGACGGGCATTCAGCTGCTGCCCTCAAAGTAGGACCGGGGCCCTGCAGCTTCAGCGTCCAGGCAGACGCTCCTGCATCGGCCCGGACGCCGGGGTTCAGTGCACTTCGTGGTATCGCTTGCCGGCCGTCTCATTGCGCAGCAGCGGCAGCTCTGCCGCGAGTGCATCCCGCCCCGCCTGGGCCTGCGGGTCGTTCGGGAGATAGGCCAGTTCGGACGCCGGGTCCCCCGCGACCCGTGTGCCCAGCAGCACGCGCGGCTTGGCGTAGTCGTAGGGCATCGCGCGATGCAGCAGCGCGCGGTTGTCCCACAGGATGGTCTCGCCCGCCGTCCACCGATGGTGATACACGCGCTTCTCGTCGGACACCGCAAATTCGATCAGACGCTTGATCAGCGCGCGGCTGTCTTCCCGGCTCAAGCCGGGAATGCCGAACGAATGGCGCGCCAGAAACAGGTTCTTCACACCGGTCTCGGGATGGACCTTGACCAGCGGGCGCAGGTAGGCCTCGCCGTGATAGTTGATGCCGTCCTCGAGCGTCGGGAAGTCGCCCAGATCGTTGGCCTGTGAGAACACGATCGAGTGGTAAGCACTGAGTTTCTCGATGTGGGCCTTAGTGGCGTCGTCCAGTGCCGCATAGGCATGGCGCATGTCCGCGAACTCGGTTCCGCCGCCTTCATCGGGCACGACCACCGCCGACAGCATCGCGACTTTGCTGCTCAGAGGCTTGTAAGTGGAGTCGGTGTGCCAGCCTTCGTTGCCGATGGCCGAGCGCATCCGCCGCGAGTTCACCTCGAAAATCTCGCCCAGCGTGCCGTCCTTGCTGCGCGCCTGGTTGGACAGCGGCATCGCGCCGAACTCCAGTTCACCAAACCGAAGGCCGAAGGCGATGTTCTCGGCATCGGTCAGGAACTGCTTCGGAAACACCAGGAATCCGTGCTTGAGAAAGGCCGCCTTCAGGGTGGCGAAATCGGCATCGCTGATGTCGCGCAGAGCGACACCGGTGACCGTTGCACCGAAGACCTTGTTGGGGATCGGGGTGATCGTGATTCCGCTCATGGCGCGTTTCCCTGGCTTCACTGGAAGGCATTGATTATAGTCCGGCCGCAAGGGGATGCCCAAAGCGCGGCAGGCCCATTTCCGGACTTTCAGGCGCGGATTTCTCCTACTCCGCGCCGCCGCACCAGCAGCAGGGCCAGCACGATCGTGGGCGCCAGAATGGCCGCACCCAGCGACGTGACCTGCACCTGTGACAGCACATTGATCCCCCCACCGGGGGTGGCAAGCACGAACCCGCCGATCACCAGCAGGATGCGGATCGGCCATTCCAGAGTGCCGGCCTTGCGAAGGTCGCCGACGAATGCCTGATAGCCCTGGATTCCGCCGCAGATGAACAGCGTTCCAAGCGCCGCAAGCCCCATCAGTCCGAGTGCCTCGATCAGCGGACCCTGCAGCACCAGTGCCGGGTTCATCACGAAGAAGAACGGCAGGAAGTAGATGATGCTGCCCACCCACATCGATTCCCATCCGGTCTTCATCGCCGGTGATCCGGCAATTCCGGCCGCGGCAAACGAGGCGATCGCGACCGGCGGCGTGATCGACGACAGCATGCCCCAGTAGAAGATGAACATGTGCACGGCCATCTTGTTCAGACCCGCCTTCTCGAGCGCCGGCGCAATGAGAATGGCGAGGAAGATGTAGCACGCGGTGGTGGTCAGCCCCAGACCCAGGATGAGGCTGGTCGCCGCGCACATCGCCAGCAGCATGAAGGCGTTGTCGCCGGCGATGCGCAGCATGTCGTTGGCGAGGCTCGACACCACGCCGGTCATCGAGAACGCGCCGATCAGCAGCCCGCATCCGGCAAGGATACCGATCAGCTCGACGAAGGTGCGCCCGTTGACCTCGAAGAACTTGCCGATGGTTGCCAATGTCCACCGCGTGTCCTTCGAGAAGATCTGGTTCAGCACCAGCAGCAGCGCCGTCGCGTAGAACGGTGCGTGGCTCTCGCGCTTGAAATACAGCAGCATGACGATCAGCAGCGCGATCACGAAGACGTAGTACCAGCCTTCCTTGATCGTGTCCCAGACCCGCGGCAGCTCCGAGCGCGGCAGGCCCTTCAGGCCGTGCCGGGCTGCATAGGCATCGACCTGCATGAACAGACCTGCGTAGTACAGCACGGCCGGAATGAGCGCAGCCAGCGCCACATCGGCGTAGCCGACGTTCAGGAACTGCGCGATCACGAAGGCGGTCGCGCCCATGACCGGAGGGGCAAGCACCGCGCCGGTCGATGCGCAGGCCTCGATGGCCGCCGCATACGATGCACGGAACCCGGTCCGTTTCATCGTCGGGATGGTCATCGTGCCGGCCGTCAGCACGTTGGAAATAATGGAGCCCGACATCATGCCCAGCAGACCGCTCGCAAAGATGCAGACCTTCGCCGCCCCGCCCCGGAAGGTGCCGCAGGCAGCGAACGAGATGTTGATGAAGAACTTGCCCGCGCCGGTCATCATCAGCGCCGTGCCGAAGACGAGAAACCCGATCACCGTGTCGGCAAACGCCTGGACCGGAATGCCGAGCAGGCTCTCGCCCGACAGCACGTGATACGAGACGGCCAGTTCGGGGGTCGAAGCGGTGCCCCGGAACGGCCCGAGCCAGTTGGCGTCCGCGAAGATCGGATAGATCGTAAACGGCAGCACGCTGAGCAGCAGGCTCCAGCCGCCGGTGCGGCGCAAGGCCTCCATCAGCAGCACCCACATGATCGCGCCGGCAATGATCACCCCCTGCGGCGCACCCCCGAACTCCCAGCCGTTGGCCGCCGCGGCGCGGATGAACTGCATCAGATAGATCGAGGCGCCGAACGTCAGGGCGAACAGCGCGACGTCGTACCAGGGCACGCGGTCCAGGGTCGCCTTCGCGCTGATCGGAAAGATCAGGAAGGTGAACGGCAGCATCAGCGCAATGAGCAGGTAGAAATACTCGGTGTTGAGCTGGGTGTAGCCGACGAAGAAGCGCAGCGCGAACTGCTGGTTGATGCACAGAAGAATGGTCGCAGCGGTTGCCACGATCAGCGCCCAGCGCCAGGCCCCTTTCAGGGTCCGGACGCGGGTCACCTCGGCTTCACTGAGACCGGCAGCCGCCCCGTGTGGATCGTCGAAGACGACTTTGGTCGGGGGATCGCCTGCGGCGACGGTTGCGGCCGGCGCGGATTGCGCGCCGCCGGAAGGAGGAATCATCGACACAGGCGCTCCAGAAGCTTGCCGGGTTCAGCAGGAATTGCGGAAAAGAAAGCTCAGCCTTCCATTCCGGCCTTGGACAGCGCAGCCGCGCG
>DAONCJ010000456.1:0-3817 GCA_035401985.1 Burkholderiaceae bacterium
CCGACGGCCTGCAGCCGGGCGGCCAGATTCGGCGCCTCGCCGACCGCGGCGCTCATCGCGCCGGCACCCGAAGCGCCGACCTCGCCCACCACCACGTCGCCCGTCGCGACGCCTACTCGGACCCGAAGGGGCACCCCGGCCACTCCGGGTTGCCCGGCCAGTTCGGATATCAGCGCCAGCCCTGCGTGCACCGCCCGCTCGGCATCGTCCTCATGGGCGGCCGGGTAGCCGAAAAAAGCCATCACCCCATCGTCCATGAATTGCGCAGCCAGGCCGCCGAAGCGCTGGATGACCGATTCGGCGTGCTGGTGGCAGCGGCCGATCATCTGACGCAAGTCCTCGAGGTCCATCCGCCCGGCAAGTACGGGCAATCCGGCGAAGTCGCAGAAAAGCACCGTCAGCAGCCTGCGTTCCGGCTCGTGTCGCAGCACATCGCTGGACAGCAGGGCGATTGCGCTCAGCAGGCGCTTGCGGTGGCCCATCGAGATCACGCCCAGCTCGCGCAGATCGGAATCGGTCAATGCGTGCAGCACCGACAAGTCGATGTCCTGAGCCTCGAAGCTCAGCGCGTATTGTCCGAGCCCGAGCGAGGTCAGCCATTGCCGCACCCCCGCCCGTGCCGAGAGAGTCAGTTCCTGGCTCACGGCAGTGCCCGGATGGTCGCCGCACTCGCCTCGGTGGCGACCGTCGCTGCCCCGCGGCTGCTGGCCGGCAGAAGCGCGAGATCGAGCGCCGCCCTCCGCTCGTACGAGACCGACCCCTGGTCGCGGGCGTACTCGATCGCCATGCCCAGGTCGTGGGCGCAGGCGGCCAGTGCGTCCGGCGTTCCGGCCGCAAGGGAGGCCCGCGCGCGAAGGCGCCACAGTTCGGGAAGGTGGGCACGATCGCCGGATTGCCGGGACAGGGCGATCGCCCGATCAAGGGCGTGCAGCGCGTCGTCGACGCGATCGCAGGCGAGACAGGCCTCGCTCAACATGCCCAGATAGTGGGGAACGTTGATGCGCATCTGGATTCGCTGGTACGCCTCGATGCCCTGCTCGATCTCGCGCATCCCCCCCTGGGGATCGCCTCGCTCGACCATCAGACGGCCTCGAAAGATCCGCGCCATCGACTGCCACATCGGCCTGCTGTAGCGCTGTCCGTGCTCGCTCAACTGATCGCAATAGGGTGCGAGCGCTTCGAAATCGCCGCGCCGGTAGGCCGACATGCAGCCAATGTAGGCGAGTGCGAATCCCAGTGTGTTGGCGTGATTCACCCGCCTGGCCTGGCCCAGCGCATCCTGCTCCAGGGCGATCGACCGCTCGGCTTCTCCGCAATGCCACAGGGTGAGGGCCAGACTGTACTTGGCCGCAATCAACGGGTCGTGGGTGAGACGCCAGACCTGGCCCGAATCGGCCGCCTCCAGTGCAAGTTGCATCGCCCGCTCCCCATAGGGAAGGCTGAGCTTGATCTTGCCCATCAGCCGATAGCAGGCGGCCACCATCCGGTTGGCCATCGACTTGGCGATCAGGTCGGGCGATCCGTCGACCAGCGCCATGAATTCATCGGCGACCTCGAGCGCCCGATTGAACTCGGCCCGATTGGAATACGAAATGAACAGCCCCGTGTAGACCGGCCCGATTTCGTTGATGTCCTTGCCCCTCGTCGTCAAAGCACGGGCACGCTCGAATGCCACCACCGCGCTGCCATCGGCGTACCCGTTGGCCGCGCTCAGGGCGATCCCCAGCGAACTCTGCAAGGTCAGCTCCAGGTCGTCGCGCGCATTGCCGGGCGCAATGCCTGCCAGCAACTCGAGCCCTCGGCGCAGGTGGGCACAGGCCTCGATGTCCGATGAGCGCGATTGCGCGAGTCGACCGGCACGCAGATAGGCCCTCGCCGCGGGCTCGCCCTGGTCCGCCTGGGCCAGATGCCTGGCGAGGATCTCGGGCTGACTGGCGACGGCGTCCGGAGCCTGCGCCTCGAGGGTCGCCGCAATCCGCGCATGCAGCGCCTGCCGCCGGCCGCGCACCAGCGTCGAATAGGCAACCTCCTGGATCAGCGCATGCTTGAAGGCGAAGCTGCGCACGCCATCCTGAGCCCGCTCCAGCACAAGGCCCGAGGCCACCAGCCGCGCCAGCGCCTCATCGAGCTGCGCTTGCGGCAGTCCCGCCACGCCCGCCAGCAGGCGGTGGCCGAACTCGCGGCCGATGCATGCACCGATTTGTGCGATCGACTTCACCGATTCGAGCCGGTCGAGCCGCGCCAGCAGCGACGCGTTCAGGCTGCGTGGAACCGCGAGGGTCGAAAAGGCGCCCGTCAGTTCGAACCCGGCCGGGGTCGGACGAAGCAGTCCGCTCTCGAGAATCGCACTGGTCAGCTCCTCGATGAACAGCGGCACCCCGTCGGTCCGATTCAGGATGTCTTCCAGCACCACGGGCGGCAGTGAACGGCCCTCGGCCACGCGATGAACGATCAGGGTGGCGGCCTGTCGGTCCAGGCGATCGAGAACGACCCTGCCCAGGTGAGTTGCATCGGCCCAAGGCGGCACGAACTCCGGGCGATGGGTGATCACGATCATGAGCCGCCAGTCGGCGGCCCGCTCGATCAGGCGGCCGAGCAGTTTGAGCGAGGTCGAATCGGCCCAGTGCGCGTCCTCGAACACCAGAAGCACCGGCTCGGTCGCCTGCGCCCGCTCGTGGTAGGCGGTCAGCATCTCGAAGAGGCGCGCTTTCTTCTGATGCGGCCCGCCGTCAAACGGCTCGAAAGGTCGCGTCTCGCCGACGGACAAGGCCTCGCACAGCAGGCCCAGGTCCGCTGAAGACCCGGCGGCGTCCAGCCCGAACAGGTCGGCCAGCATCGCGGTCCGGTTGCCCGGATCACCGCCCGCGGCGCCACCGCAGGCCCGCGCCAGATGCTCGATGAAGGGATGCAGCGGGCTCTCGGAGTGATAGGGCGAACAGAAATACTGCATGACCCTCGAGCCCGCGAGCAGCACTGCGTCGCGCAGCGCAGCCGCGATCCGGGACTTGCCGATCCCGGGCTCGGCGCAGACCAGGACCACCTGCCCGCGCGCTGCGAGCGCCTGCACCCAGCGCTGCGTCAGGCGTTCGAGCTCGTCGTCGCGCCCGACCAGCGGAGCCAGCGCCACGCCGTTGCGGGCCTCGAACCGGCTTGCCGCGCCGCTGAGCCGCAGGACCTGCGAAACGGCCACCCGCTCGGCCAGACCGGTGATCAGCCGGCGGCCCAATTCACGGTACTCGAAGGCGCCACCCACCAGACGCCGGGTCGAGGCTGCGATCAGGACCGAGCCGGGCGCACCCACCGACTGGATCTGCGCGGCGATCTTCGGGGTTTCCCCGACCGCGCCGCTCGTCGAACTGCGGCCGGCGACACCGGTCCCGCCGACGACAACCTCGCCGGTTGCAATGCCGACGCGAACCGCAATCCGGGCGCCCGGTGCAATGTCGGCGGCGGACAACTCCTCGACCAGCGCCATTCCGGCCCGCACGGCCCGCTCCGCGTCGTCTTCATGGGCGACGGGGTAGCCAAAGTAGGCCATCACGCCGTCGCCCATGAACTGCGCCGGAAATCCGCCGAAGCGTGTGATCACCAGCGAGGCGTGCCGCTGGTAGCGGCCCACCAGTCGGCGCAGATCTTCGGGATCCAGGCGGGTCGACAGCGCAGTCGAGTCGACCAGATCGCAGAAGACCACGGTCAGGTGGCGCCGCTCCAGCTCGGTCGCGGGCGGGGCATCGGACAGCACGGCGCCCGTGCGCACAGGCAGTGCGGGCTCCGGGCCGGCGGGCAGCTGATCGCCCAGATGCTGCGCAATGGCCTG
>DAONCJ010000457.1:0-3814 GCA_035401985.1 Burkholderiaceae bacterium
GAAGTCGTACAGCACCTTGTCGATGTCCCAGGGCATTGCGCCCTCGTTGAGCATCGCGTTGGCCTGCAGCGAGCGCGCGCGCAGGATGCGGTTGCCGATGAACCCGGGGCAGACACCCGACACGGCGCCGATCTTGCCGATCTTCTTGCCGATCTGCATCGCGGTGGCGAGCACCTGATCGGACGTCTTGTCGCCACGGACCACCTCGAGCAGGCGCATGACATTCGCCGGCGAGAAGAAGTGCATGCCGACGACCGCTTCAGGCCGCTTGACCGCGGTGGCGATCTCGTTGACGTTCAGCGCCGACGTGTTGGTGGCCAGGATGGCGCCCGGCTTGCAGATGGCGTCGAGCTTGGCGAACACCTGCTTCTTGATCTCCATGTTCTCGAACACGGCCTCGATGACCAGGTCGCAGTCGGCCAGCACGTTCATGTCCAGCGAGCCGGTCAGCAGCGCCATGCGCTTCTCGACGTCTTCCATCTTCAGGCGGCCGCGCTTGGCGGTGTTCTCGTAATTGCGACGGACCACGCCCAGGCCGCGATCGAGCGCTTCCTGCTTGGTCTCGACCAGCACGACCGGGATGCCGACGTTGGCGAAGTTCATCGCGATGCCGCCGCCCATCGTGCCGGCGCCGATCATGCCGACCTTCTTGACCGGGATCAGGGGCAGGTCATCGGGAATGCCGGGGATCTTCCACACCTGGCGTTCGGCGAAGAACACGTAGCGCTGGGCCGCCGACTGCGTGCCCTGCATCAGTTCCATGAACAGTTCGCGCTCGCGCTTCAGGCCTTCGTCGAACGGCAGATTGACGGCCGCCTCGACGCAGCGGATGTTGTACTCGGGGGCCAGGAAGCCGCGGAACTTGCGCGCATTGGCCTTGCGGAAATCGGCGAACAGCGCGGTGTCGCCGCGTGCTGCGACCATCTTGTCGTTCAGGTCACGCACCTTCTTCAGCGGACGGTTCTCGGCGACGATGCGGCGGGCCAGCGCGATCGCGCCAGCGCGCAGTTCGCCCTCGGGCACGATCTCATCGACCAGGCCCATCTCGAGACACTGCTTGGCGCCGACGTGCTGGCCGGAGGTCATCATCTCGAGCGCCTTGGCGGCGCCGACGATGCGCGGCAGCCGCTGCGTGCCACCGGCACCGGGCAGCAGGCCCAGGTTGACCTCGGGCAGACCGCACTTGGCCGAAGGCACCGCCACACGGTAGTGGCAGCACAGCGCGACCTCGAGGCCGCCGCCCAGCGCCGTGCCGTGGATCGCGGCAACGACCGGCTTGGATGCGTTCTCGATCGCGTCCTGCGCCTCCTTCAGGCCGGGCGCGCGCGGCGGCTTGCCGAACTCGGTGATGTCGGCGCCGGCGATGAAGGTCTTGCCGTCGCAGATCAGGACCACCGCCTTGACGGCGGGGTTGGCCACTGCACTGTTCACGCCATTCAGGATGCCCTCGCGAACCGCCTGCGACAGGGCATTGACCGGCGGCGAGTTCAGCGTCAGGACCGCGACGTCGCCTTCGATCGTCAGATTGGCTACGGGTTGATCGGCTGCCATCGTGTATCTCCTCGTCTGTTTGTCTGAAGGTGTGGGATGCGGGCGCACCGGATGGCGTGACCGCATCGGCAATGGGGCGCTGCGCAGGCGTCGAACGCGCCGGCAGCGGCCCCTGGGGCTCAGCCGCGGCTGGCGCCCTTGCTGGTGAACGCGGCGATGCGGGCCTGCATGTCGGGCCCCCGGCCTTCGCTGCGATGACTTTCGTAGGCCAGCCCCGCGGTCAGGGGCAGCCCTTCGGTTTCGCGCATCAGGCGCTTGTTGGCGCGATGGCTGAACCAGGAATTGCTCAGGATCTGCTCGGCCAAAGCCTGCAGATACGCATCGAATCCGTCGTCGGGCACGCAGTCGTTGACCAGGCCCATGGCCAGCGCCTGTTCGCCCGTGTAGGTGCGCGCCGTGAAGCTCATTTCACTGGCCTTGGCCCGGCCGACACGGCGCGGCAGCCGCTGGCTCATGCCCCAGCGGGGTGTCAGAGCCCATTTGGCGTGCGTGTCGCCGAAGCGGGCCGAATGCGCGGCGATGATGATGTCGCCGGCCAGCGCGAGCTCCAGCGCCCCGGTGTAGCAATGGCCGTGCACGGCGGAGATCACCGGCTGCGGCAGATTGGCCAGCAGTTCGACCGTTTCCGACTGGAACGACGGCTTGGGCGCCTCGGCCCCTCCGGCGATGCCGGCCAGATCGTTGCCCGCCGAGAAGCACTTGCCGGCTCCGCGCACCATCACCAGGCCGACCGTGTCGGTCTGTTCCGCGATGCGGTCAACGTGCGCGCGCAGTTCGAGGAACATCGGCACGGTCAGCGCATTGAGTTTGTCGGGGCGGTTCAGAGTCAGCGTCGCCAATCCGCCGACGTCGGTTCGCAGCACAAGTTCGGACATTGCCTGGTTCTCCATCAGTTCACCCGCCACGGGGCGCCACGCCGACCACATGGAATGCGGCGAAACGCGGGGCACGCAGCGATCGCGGGTCAATCCAAGAGTATCGCGAGTTTGCCATCCGCCTGTCGAGAATCGATCGCGGCCGGGCAGCGGCGCCCTGCCCGGCCGCTGCACATTCGGAACCGAGAAGCCGCCCGGCGTCTTGCAGCGCGGAACGCGCCGGCCGCAAGGCGGATTGCCTGGCAGGCCCCGGCCGTTCAACATGCCGGGATGGACCGGTTCAAGCAGATTGAGACCTTCGTCGTGGTCGCGCTCCGCGGCAGCCTGTCGGCGGCCGCCGCGCTCGAAGGCGTCGCGCCCGCGGTCATCGGTCGGCGGCTGGATGCGCTCGAGACACGGCTCGGGGTCAAGCTGCTGGTCCGAACGACGCGCCGGGTCAGCCTGACCTTCGAGGGCAACGCCTTCCTCGAAGACTGTCAGCGCATTCTGGACGACTTTCACAACGCCGAAACCTCGGTCTCGCTGGGTGGCGTGAAGGCCAGCGGCCACATCCGGCTCAGCGCCCCCGCCGGCTTTGGACGGCGCCACGTTGCGCCACTGGTGGCGGCCTTCCTGAGGGCTCATCCCGAGGTGTCCATTTCACTGGAACTCTCCGATCGCCTGGCCGACATCGTCAACGAAGGCATCGATGTGGCGATCCGCATCGGCCATCTCGAGGACTCCTCGCTGGTCGGCGTCAAGCTCGCCGACAACCGCCGGGTCGTGGTCGCCAGTCCGGCCTACCTCGCCCGCTGCGGCAGCCCCCGAACACCCGCGGAACTCGAGTCTCATCAGTGCCTGACCTTCGGGCGCTATGGCAATCAGGCCCGCGGCTGGCTGTTCACGGTCGACGGACGCATCGACGCAGTCCGGGTGGAAGGCACCATGGAGTGCAACGACGGCGCCGTGCTGCACGACTGGGCGCTGGCTGGTCACGGTCTGGCCTGGCGCTCGATGTGGGAGGTCGCCGACGACCTTCGTGCCGGGCGTCTGGTCAGCGTGCTCGATGACTGGTGCGCGCCTCACAACGCCATCTATGCGGTGTTCGCGCAGCGCCGCCATCTGGCACTGCGGGTGCGGCTGTTCATCGACTTCCTGAAGGCGCACTACGGCAGTGTCGACTACTGGCGCGACGGCATGGCTGAGGCAGCGCCGCGCTGAACCGCAGCGCCGCTGGCGCGGGCGAAAAAAAAGGCGGCCCGCAGGCCGCCTTTCCGGTAAGCAGCTGAAGTTTACTTCAGGTGCTTGCCGACCAGACCGGTCATCTCGAACATGCTGACCTGCGCCTTGCCGAAGATTTCCTTCAGCTTGGCATCGGCATTGATCATGCGCTTGTTGACCGCGTCCTG
>DAONCJ010000458.1:0-3812 GCA_035401985.1 Burkholderiaceae bacterium
GGCGATGTGGTGCTGCAGTCGGGCCGCACCTTTCCGGCGATGAAGATCGCCTACAAGACGTGGGGCAGCCTGAACGCCGACCGCTCCAACGTGATCGTCTATCCGACCTCGTATTCGGCCCAGCATTACGATACCCAGTGGCTCATCGGCGAGGGCGGCATCCTCGACCCGACCCGCCATTTCGTGATCATTCCGAACCTGTTCGGCAATGGCCTGTCGTCCTCTCCGTCCAACACGCCCTGGCCGCTGACCGGCGACCGCTATCCCGACGTCAGCTATCACGATGCTGTGCGGGTGCAGCGCCGGCTGCTGGCCGAAGTCTTTGGCATCGAGCGCGTCAAGCTGGTCTACGGCTGGTCGATGGGCGCCATGCAGGCCTATCACTGGGCCAGCCTGTTCGGCGATGCGGTCGAACGCGTCGCGGTGGTCTGCGGCTCGGCGCGCTGCGCACCGCACAACGCCGTTTTCATCGAAGGCGTGCGGGCCGCGCTCACGGCTGATCCGACCTGGCAGGACGGGGTATTCAACGGCAAGCCCGTGCGCGGCTTTCGGGCGATGGGCCGGATCTACGCGACCATGGCGATGTCGCAGGCGTTCTATCGGGACGAGATGTGGCGTGGCATCGGCTTCAGTTCGCTGGAGGATTTTCTGGTGCGCAACTGGGAAGCGAACTTCTCGCGTCGGGATCCGTCCGACCTTCTGGCGCAGCTGTGGACCTGGCAGCACGGTGACATCAGCGCCTGCGAGCGCTTCGGTGGCGATCTGCCGGCCGCGCTGAGGGCCATCTCGGCCCGGGTGCTGCTGATGCCCTGCGATCACGACCAGTATTTCCGGGTCGAGGACAACCGCCGTGAACTGGCCCATCTGCGCCATGGCGAACTGCGTCCGATTCCCTCGGTCTGGGGCCATCGTGCCGGCAATCCCGCCCAGAGCCCGGCCGACGCGCAGTTCATCCGGGTGGCGGTGAAGGAACTGCTGGACACCTGATGAGCAGCGCTCGCTTTCGGCTCAATGCCGATGAGTTGCGCGAGCTGTCGGCGCGCCGTGACGGGCCGGGACTGCGGCGTGCTGCGGCCCATCTCGGCGCGGTGGTGCTGGGCATGGCGGCGATCGCGCAGGCCGGCTTCACCTGGTGGGTCGTGCCGCTGATCCTGCTCACCGGCTGGCCCATGGCCTTTCTGTTCAATGCGATGCACGAGTGCGCCCACCAGACGGCGTTTCGCACCCGCGGCTTCAATCTCGCTCTGGGCCATGCAGCGGGTCTGTTCATCATGCTGCCCTACGAGTACTACCGCCATTTCCACTGGGACCATCACCGGCACACGCAGCAGCCGGGCCTGGACCCCGAGATGGGACTGAACCTGCCGCACACGCGCGGCGGCCTGCTGTGGCTGATGCTCGGCTTCCCGGTGTGGTTCAAGCGCAATGTGCCCACGCTGCTGCGCCATGCGGCGGGCCGGGTGCAGGCGCCCTGGGTGCCCGAGGACAAGCGGCCGCTGATCGTGCGCGAAGCGCGGGCGTATCTGGCGGTTTACGCGCTGATCGCGGCAGGGGCGCTGGCAGCAGGGCCCGGGGCGCTGCTCGTGTGGCTGGCCCCTCTCGCCGCGGGCCAGATGCTGCTTCGACCGTATCTGCTGGCCGAGCACACGGGCTGCGGGCAGTCGCGCGACATGTTCGAGAACAGCCGCAGCATCGACACACATGCGCTGGTGCGGTTCTTCGCCTGGAACATGCCCTACCACGCCGAACATCATGCGTATCCGGCAGTGCCGTTTCATGCGCTGCCCCGGCTGCGCGAGCGTGCCGCCCCGTACGTGCGCCGGCGCACGCCCGGCTACCTTGCCGCCGTCCGCCAGGTGTTTGCGTTCCTGGTGCGAGGCCAGGAGCCGCCGCATACGGGTGAAGTGACGGCTGCGGCGCCCACGAGACCCGCGCCGTGACCTTGTGGGCCGGGCGCTCGAAGGGGCGTGCGGGCGATGCCGCCTCCGGGCGGATCAGAAATGAGCGGCCCCCCGTGGCTATTTTCGCCACTCCAGGCTGCGGGCCTCGTGCGAAGCTGCAATTCGCGCGCATTGTGCAGTGCCCTGCCGGCCTTTCGGTCCCATTGTCAGCCCAACCTTCGATTTCCTGATCCCTTCCTGATCCCTTTGAACTTCGACCGACGTCAAGCCCTGCTTGCGCTGACTGCGACCGCCAGCGGGCGGCTGCGCGCTGCCGACAGCCCCGCGCCCGCGAGGCCGTATCGCATTTTTCATGTGATGAGCTTCGAATCGCCGTGGCGATGGACCGACGGCCAGTGGCAGGGCTTTCGGGAGTCGCTGGGCGCCACGCCATACGAGTCGCGGGTGTTCCAGATGAACGTCAAGCGTCACAGTGCGCCGGAAGCCAAGGCCCGCCAGGGCGCCGAGGCGCGGGCGCTGATCGACGCCTGGAAGCCGGATCTGCTCTACTTCTGGATCGATCGGGTGCACTACGGCGTGCTCGCCTCTTCGACCATTTCCGAGCTTGCCCAGGGCCGCGCGGCCGGCCAGCTGGCCCGCGCCATCCTGATCGATGGACGGGTGCCGTCTTCACTGCCGATCGAGCCGACCCGGCTCGGCAATCCGGCGCTGAACCTGGCGCGCGCAAGACAGCTGGGTTTGCCGGTGCGTTCCGGTCTGCTGCTGTCGGCCGAGGTCATCAAGCAGTTCGAATGGGAGCGGCCCGCGTCATGAGTGCCCTGTCATCCTCGGGGCGCGGGCTGCGCGGCCGGATCATCCTGAGCGCGATGCTCGTGCTTGCGCTGGGCATCGGCAGCATGACGATCGTCACCGGTTATTTTCTGACCGATCACCTGGTCCGTGTGCAGCGCCTGCGCGCGCTCGCCGTCGCACGCGGCCTGTCGCTGCAGCTGGAACGGATCGCCGCGCTGGGCATCGATCCGACCGAGCTGAAGGGGTTCGAGGAGCAATGCGCCGAGTCGGTGCGTGGGGACAGCGACCTAGCATACGCCTACGTCGTCGCGCGTGACGGCAAGGTGCTGTTCCACAGCGACCCGGCCCGTATGAATCGGCCGGTATCTTCCGAGCCGGTGCTGGCCGCGCTGCGCAGCGGCGCAGCCAGCGCCGACGATCCCGCAGACCGCAGCCATGCAGCGCTGACCATGGTGCGCAGCCAGGGCGGGGCGCATGTGGCCGACGTGGTGGTCGGCTTTCCGCAGGCCGTGATCGATCGCGAGCGCAATCTGCTGCTCGGACTGATGCTGCTGGCCGGCCTGGTCGCCACCCTGGCGGGCGGTGTCCTGCTGTCGCTGGCACTGTCGCGCCAGGTGATCGCGCCGTTGTCGGGATTCATCCGCTCCATCGAACGGATCCGCTCCGGCGAACAGGGCCTCGATCAGCGGCTGGCCACCGATCGCGTCGACGAGATCGGCGTGATGGTCGGCGGCTTCAATCGGCTGCTCGATGCGGTCGCCGATCGGGAGTCGCAGCTGGTGGCGGCCAAGGAGCAGGCCGAAGCCGCCAGCCAGGCCAAGTCGGAGTTCATGGCGGTGATGAGCCACGAGCTGCGAACGCCGCTCAATGTGGTGCTCGGCATGAACGAGCTGCTGCTGCGCTCGAAGCTGGACGGCGGGCAGCGGCTGTACGCCGAGTATGTCCGGACGGCCGGTCAATCGCTGCTCAAGCTGATCGACGATGTGCTCAGTTTTTCACGGACCGAGGCAGGCGCGCTGGCGCTGACCGTCGAGCCGTTCGTGCTGCGCGAGCTGCTCGAACGGATCGAGGCGCTGTTCGGCGAGGCGGCACGCGCCCGGGGTCTGGAGTTCTCGATCG
>DAONCJ010000459.1:0-3807 GCA_035401985.1 Burkholderiaceae bacterium
AAGCGCGTGTTCGTGCAGCGCGACGGGGTCGAGATGGCCGTCGAAGCGCCGGCCGCCGAGGGCGCGCTGGTCGCCGAGCAGCCGGCCGCGGTCGAGGAAGATCACCGCAGCGCCGAGGAAGAGGCACGCCAGCAGCTTCTCATGGAGCAGCAGGCGGCCGAGTTGCGCGCCAAGGAAGAGGCGCTCGAACTTGAACGTCAGCGCGAACGCGAGGCGGCTGCCGAAGCCGAGCGCCGTGAAGAAAATGCCCGTCAGGAGCGCGAACGCATGGCTGAACTGGCCGCCGCCGAGCGTGCCAAGGCCGAAGCCGCCGCCGCTGTGGTCGGCGAGCCGGCACCGGTCACCGCCGCCGAACAGAAGCAGGCAGATGCCGATCAAGTGAAGGCCGAAGCGCAGTCGCGCGCTGCGGCCGAAGCCGCAGCCACTGCCTCGGCTGCTGCCGAGAAGACACAGAAGGAAGCCCTGGTCCGCGCCGAGGCCCGCCGCAAGGCCGAAGCCGAAGTCGCCGAGATCAACCGCCTCATGAGCGCCCAGCGGCGCCCGCAGCCCAAGGTTGCCGAAGCGCCGCCGCCCGTGGTGGCGCCGCCGGTTGTGGCCAAGGCCGCCGCCGTCGTCCCGGGCAAGCCCGGTGCGCCCGGCGCCAAAGGCGCCGCGACCACCGGCACGCTGCATCGTCCGGCCACCGGAAAGCCCGAGGCCAAGCCTGGCGCGCCCGCGCCGGCTGCCGATGGCAAGGACAAGAAGCACGTCAAGTCCGAGAAGCTCTCGTCCTCGTGGCACGAAGAAGGCGCCAAGCGTCGCGCGCTCAAGACCCGTGGCGACACCGGCGGCGCAAGCGGCTGGCGTGGCGGTCCCCGGGGCGGCGGTCGCCATCGCGATCACCGCGAGGAATCGCAAGGGTCCGGATCGAGCGAGCCGGTCATCCGTGAAGTGCATGTCGCCGAGACCATCACGGTTGCCGACCTGGCGCACAAGATGTCCGTGAAGGCAGCCGAGGTCATCAAGCACCTGATGAAACTGGGTCAGATGGTCACGATCAACCAGGTGCTGGATCAGGAAACCGCGATGATCCTGGTCGAGGAGATGGGCCACAAGGCCGTCGCCTCGAAGCTGGACGATCCCGAGACCTTCCTCGATGACGTGCCCACGTCGACGGCCGAGCTGGTCTCGCGTCCGCCTGTGGTCACCGTCATGGGTCACGTCGATCACGGCAAGACCTCGCTGCTCGACTACATCCGGCGCGCCAAGGTCGCGGCTGGCGAAGCCGGCGGCATCACGCAGCACATCGGCGCGTATCACGTCGAAACGCCGCGCGGGGTCATCACCTTCCTCGACACCCCTGGTCACGAGGCGTTCACGGCCATGCGTGCCCGTGGCGCCAAGGCGACCGACCTGGTCATCCTGGTGGTGGCGGCCGACGACGGCGTGATGCCCCAGACCATCGAGGCTATCCACCATGCCAAGGCGGCGGGCGTGCAACTGGTCGTGGCGATCAACAAGATCGACAAGCCCGAGGCCAATCCCGATCGCGTCAAGCAGGAGCTGGTCGCGCAGGAAGTCGTGCCTGAAGAGTACGGCGGCGACGTTCCCTTCGTCGAGGTCTCGGCCCGCACCGGCGCCGGCATCGACACGCTGCTCGAGAACGTCCTGCTGCAGGCCGAGGTGCTCGAGCTGAAATCGCCCCGCGAGGGCGCGGCCAAGGGTCTGGTCATCGAAGCCCGTCTGGACAAGGGCCGCGGCCCGGTTGCGACGGTGCTCGTGCAGTCCGGCACGCTCAAGCGCGGCGATGTGCTGCTGGCCGGCAGTGTGTTCGGCCGTGTGCGTGCCATGACCGACGAGCTCGGCAAGACCGTGCTCGAGGCCGGCCCGTCCATTCCGGTCGAGATCCAGGGTCTGCAGGAAGTGCCGCAGGCCGGCGAAGATGTCCTGGTGCTCGGCGACGAGCGCAAGGCGCGCGAGATCGCGCTGTTCCGCCAGGGCAAGTTCCGCGATGTGAAGCTGGCGCGCCAGCAGGCTGCCAAGCTCGAGAACGTGTTCGAGCAGATGGCCGAAGGCGCGACCGCCACCTTGTCGCTGATCATCAAGTCCGATGTGCAGGGATCGCAGGAAGCGCTCATGCACGCCATGGCGAAGCTGTCGACCGACGAGGTCAAGGTCCAGGTCGTGCACTCCGCGGTGGGCGGCATCACCGAGAGCGACATCAACCTGGCCACTGCGTCCAAGGCGGTCGTCATCGGCTTCAACGTGCGGGCCGACATGCAGGCCAAGCGTCTGGCCGAGGCCAACGGCGTCGACATCCGCTACTACAGCGTGATCTACGAGGCGGTTGACGAGGTCAAGGCGGCGATGTCCGGCATGCTGGCTCCGGAGCAGAAGGAAGAGATCGTCGGGCTGGTCGAAATCCGTCAGATCTTCCGGATATCCAAGCTGGGATCGATCGCAGGCTGTATGGTGCTCGAAGGGATCATCCGTCGCAGTTCGAAGGTGCGCCTGCTGCGCGAGAACGCGGTCATCTGGACCGGCGAACTCGAGTCGCTCAAGCGCTTCAAGGACGACGTTCGCGAGGCCAAGGAAGGCTTCGAGTGCGGTCTGTCGCTGCGTGGCTACGACGACATCAAGGAAGGCGACCATCTGGAAGCCTTCGAAGTCAGGGAAGTCGCCAGAACGCTATGACAAGGCACAAACCAGGGGGCAGCGGGCGAGGAGCCCGCGTGGCCGAGCAGATCCACAAGGAACTTGCCGAGATGATTCGCGGCGAGGTCAAGGATCCGCGGATCGGTCTGGTCACGCTCACGGGCGTCGACCTGACGGCCGATTACGCCTATGCCACCGTCTGGTTCAGTGTTTTTCCCGATGATCCCGAAACCCTCGCCTCGACCTTGCAGGGACTGCAGCGCGCGGCCGGCTTCCTGCGCGGGCAGCTCGGTCGGCGGGTGCGAATCCACACCACACCGCAACTGCGTTTCTCGCACGACCGCTCGGTCGAGCGCGGCGCAACGATGTCCGCGCTGATCGACGAAGCCGTTGCCGTGCAAGGCAAGGACTGAATCACCGCCAAGGAATCGCCCCCGCGACCGGCTGGGCCGGCCGCTTTTGACCTGTCACGGCACCTGGCCGGCAGTTTTCCTTCCAGTCGCCGCCCGACAACGGGCGGACACCGATCCAATTCAAGCGCACCCCTGCGGGTACGCGAACGGGCGGCGCTCACCGCTGCAGCATGAACAAGCAGGCTTTGCAGGATATCCACGGCGTCCTACTCCTGGACAAACCTTCGGGATGGGGTTCGACCGACGCGCTCAATCGCGTCAAGCGACTGCTGGGCGCCCGCAAGGCGGGCCACGGCGGAACGCTCGACCCGATGGCGACCGGTCTGCTGCCGCTTGCCTTCGGCCTGGCGACGCGCTTCTCGCACGAAAGCCTCGAGGCGCAAAAAACGTATTCGGCCCGCATCCTGTTCGGGATCACCACCGACAGCGCCGACGCTGATGGCAAGCCGCTCGCCAGCCAGCCCGTGGCCTTCGACGAAGCGGCGCTGCGTCGGGTGCTGAACACCTTCATCGGCGAGATCGACCAGGTCCCGCCGATGTTTTCGGCGCTCAAGCGCGAGGGCAAGCCGCTGTACGAATACGCCCGTGCCGGCGAGACGGTCGAGCGCGAAGCCCGGCGGGTCAGCATCTTGTCGCTGGATCTGCTGGCGCTCACCGCTGTGGACGGCGTGGCGGCGGGCGAGCCCGGTTCGCTGCAGGCCGACATTCGCGTGACCTGCACCAAAGGAACCTACATCCGCACGCTGGCCGAGGACATCGG
>DAONCJ010000460.1:0-3789 GCA_035401985.1 Burkholderiaceae bacterium
TGGCGCTCGATCAGCGCGCGCAGGACCAGTCCAGACAGAGTCCACGTCTTGCCGGTGCCGGCATCGGCCTCGAGCAGTTGCACGCCCTGCAGGATGCCCGGGGCCAGCACCGGATGACCCGCGAGCGGGCCGGTGGCTACCATGGCGTCCGCATTCACTTGAATTCCTTCTCGACGCACTGGCTGAAGATGGGTCCGTAAGCGGCGCGGCTGGCCTCGAGCACTGCCGACAGATCAGGAATGGAGTCGCGGTAGAAGGCGCCAGGCCAGGGCCTGGACAAGGCCCCTCGCTGCGTGCGCTCGTTGCCGATCAGCGCCTCTTCGACAGCGGCCAGCGCGCGCTCGCCTTCGTGCTCGCCGGCGGCGCGGCAGGCATGGGGGAACAAAGGCAGCGGGCGCTCGCCCGCAGCGCGCCGCACGGCCAGCGCGTGGCGCAGCGCGTCCGCTCCGAGGTCGGCAGACACCGTGACCCATCCGCTGGAGGCCAGCGCCAGCGTGGTGCGCGAGCCCGATGAGGGCAGCGCGCAACCCCACAGCGCATGCGCCAGCCAGCCGTCGATGCCGGTGCGCGGACCGAGCCGGTAGCCGCTCACCACCAGCTGCAAGCCGAGCGCCGGGAACAGCAGCGCCTGGCCACGCACCACGACGCCGTCGACCCGCGCCTCGAGATCGAGGCGCTGGCAGCAGGCGGCCATCCGCTCGAGCGTTTCAGGTTCGACCTGCGGTGGAGGCGCTGCCACGCGAGCGCCCGCCTTCGCCGGCTCGGGTCGCAGAAAGGCAGTGACCGGCGCAAGCAGACGGCGCGCCGCCGCCAGCAGCTGACGCGCCTGATACCGACCGGTCTGACCACTGGCAAGCGCCGGCAGCACGGCGGTCTCGCGGACCAGCTCATCGTCCGAGCGTCCGCTGACCAGACCCGCCACGAGACCGGTCAGGATGGCGGCGTCCTTCTCGAGCGGCTCTCCAAGGGGTTCGGTCTCGGCCAGAGCCTCCGACTCGAAGGGAAGGCGCATGCCGAAGCGGACGTTCCACCAGTGATGATGAGGATCGACCAGATCGCGGGAGAGATCGTCGAGCAGAACCACCGGCGCCACCTGCGGATCGGCCGCCGCCTCAGCGCCCGGCGTGTCACCGCCCGGCGTTTCATCGCACGGCGTTTCATCGCAAGGCGTGGCGTCGAAAGGCGTGGTGTCGCCCGGCATCTCGTCGAAAGGCCCGAGACATTGCGCCCGCTGCGCGAGCGGCTCGGTCAGGGCCCGTGCGGCGGGCAGCCAGTCGGCATCGTAGGTCGGACGCTCGCCCTGGAAGCTGGCCCTCGAGAAGCGGTGCACCGGCTGCTGAAGAACCCAGTCAGCGGTGGACGTGCCGGGACACTGCTGAACCACGTAGTCGAGCAGCTCGGCCACCACCGGCGAGGGATTGAGCACCGCGTCGTCGCGCGCGTCACGTCCTTGGTAGATCACCAGCAGACGTTCGTCGCAGGCCAGCAGCGAATCGAGGAAAACCCCCCGGTCATCGGTGCGCGAAAGCCGATCGCCGAACCGGGGCCCGCGCGCAATGAGATCGAACTCGCCGCGGGTCCCGGAGCGCGGCCATGCGCTTTCATCCATGCCGAACAGCGCCACGACGCGCCAGGGCACGCCACGCAGACCGCCCAGCGGGCAGACCGTGACTGATGAGCCGGGCGCAGCCACCTGCGCCGAACCCTCGAGAGCATCACCGAGCGCTTGTTCGAACCCGGCGGCATCGAGCAGCAGCGACGGCTCATGCGCGCAACCCTCGCGCAGGCGGGCCAGCGCGTCATGGAGCCGCTGCATGCTGTCGCGCCAGGGATGGTCGCCGGCGAGCAGCTGGTCGGCGAGCCAGCCCGCCAGTTCGCACCACTGTGCCACTGGCTGAGTCAGACCGATCGCGGCATCGAGCCGATCGAGCGCCTCGTGGACTCGCAGCCATGGCAGCAGCGGCTCGCTTGAACCGGCGCGCAGGCCCGGCACCGAGACTTCGTCGCCCACGTGCTCGGGCGTCGGCCCTAGCGCCGCGCCGAGCAGCAGCCGGTCGAGCGCCGCCCGCCACGAATGCTTGGCCGGCCCGCGCTCGGGGGACATGCCCCATCGGGCGCCGGCGGCGCAGAACAGCTCGAGCAGACGGGCGACATCGTTGTCGTCGAGCCCCAGCGTGTGCATCAGCACCGGGTTGTCCAGCCAGCGGGCGAGCGCAGGCACTGGCACGCCCATGCGGGCGAGTCCCCACAATTCGGTCAGCGCACGGAACAGCGGATCGGCGCTGGCGCGGCGGCCGGAGATCGACACGGGAATGGCCCGAGCGCCAGGCGCCGAGGCGAACACCGACTGGAGCGCAGGCAGCGCGGCATCGAGATCGGCGCAGAAGACCGCCACCTCGTGCGGCTGCAGATCGGGCATCTCGTCAAAGCACTCGAGCAGCGCGTCGTGCAGGACCTCGGCCGATCGCATCAGTCCATGCGTGGAGTGGGCCTGCAGACTGCGGTCAGGGCCGGCACACCCCGCCCAGGAGGCATCGCTCGCCAGGAACACGCTGAGCTGCAGTGCCTGCAGGCTGCTGGGCGCCGCAGGCACTTCGGCCTGCGGATCGGCAAAGGCATGCGCCTGATCGCGCAGCGGCTCTTCGATGGCCACACCGCAGCGCTCGGCAAGGTCCATGACCTGGACGCCGAAATCGCGCTGCGCCCGGCCCCAGTGGGCGAGCACGGCCGGCTCGCCATCGTAGAGCCAGGCCTGGTCCGGCTGCAGCAGCGCCACTTCGGCCCGGGCCCTCGGGGTGACCATGTCGTGCCAGAACTCGCGGCACGGGTCCGGCGCGAAGACATGCACATCGATGACATGGGCCAGCACGCCGAACAGCGTGAACTGCTCGGGCGACATCGCCACCGCGCCGAACAGCATCACGCGCCGGCCGCGCAGGCGTCGCGCCACGCCCAGCGGATCGTCGGTGAGCGCGGCCAGCAGCCGGTCGTACGGATGCACGGTCGAGATGCCCGGCAGCCGCTCGAGCAGCGCATTCCACAGCCATCGCTGCCACCCTTCGTGCGGCGACAGCGGCGCATCCCCCTGGGCCGGCAGCCCGGCCTGCCAGCGCACCAGCCAGTCGCGACGATAGGCGAGATAGCGGTCGAAGTGGGCGGCGATGTCGCTGGCCAGATCGAACCGGTCGGCCAGCGGCGCTTGTGCCAGCCGCTGACGCAGCGGGGCCAGTTCGTCCAGGGCGGGAAGATCGCCCAGCAGCGACATGAGCGTCCAGCGGCTGAGGTCGGGATCGAATGGGGAACGGGCCGGCAGTTCGGGGAAGACATCGGCCAGCAGCCGCCACAGGTAGCGGCCGGCGAACTCGGGGCGCCAACCCGCGCTGATGCCCAGCTGCCGGGCAACCCGCTGCTGCAGCCAGCGCGCTTCGCCCAGCGAGGGCACGATCACGATGTCGTCGGCCAGCGGTCCGCCGACCGGTACGGCCAGCAGTTCGGTCAGGTGATGCGCGAGGCGGTCGAGACGGGCTTCGAAGCGGACGTGGAGCGCCATGGGCGGCGTTGGGCCTGTGAGGACGGATGGGCCATGATGATACGGGCCGGGCTCATGGCGTGAGCCCGCCCGAGTCGAGGGCAAGGCGCAGGCGGCGCACCGCCTCGCGCAATGCATCGGGGCTGGCGCTCGAATAGCTCAGGCGCAGGGCACTGCAAGGGCCCCCGTCGGAGTAGAAGGCGGCGCCAGGCACGAAGATGACACCCAGATCGCGCGCCCTGGGCAGCAGCAGCGCCGTG
>DAONCJ010000461.1:0-3775 GCA_035401985.1 Burkholderiaceae bacterium
AATAGGAAAGGTCGAAGCTCTTGTTGCAGATGGGAAAGTCGGAGATCTGCTGGTCTCGCAGTGCGAGCGCCAGCCCGAACCAGTTGGTCAGCGACGGGTCCTGAAGCTTGGCGTGGCACAAGCCGCCCTGGCCATCGGTCTCGAACACCTGGAGCACCGGGCCGCGCCAGCCCTCGCGCAGAGAGATGCACAGGCGCCCGGGCGCAAGTGGTCCGGCCAGCGCCGGCGCCGCCACGGGCCGATCGAGCTCGGGGGCGGTCAGCGCCCGGCTCAGCCAGGCCAGCGATTCATCGATCTCGGTCATTCGCAGCCGAAGCCTGGACCAGCAGTCGCCATCGGGCTCGGTGCGCAGTGCGATCGGCCACTCGCTGTGCAGCCGGCCGGGCAGATCGACCCGCTGGTCTTGCGCGATGCCGCTGGCACGGGCGGCGAAGCCGACCATGCCGACGCCCGCGGCAGCGGCCGCGCCGATCGTGCCGATTCCCTGAAAGCGGCTGCGGACACTGCGCGCGCCAAGCATCAGCTGGTTGACCTGATGCAGATCGTGTTTGAAGGCGGCCAGCGTGTCGGCCAGATCGCGGCGCCTGGCTTCGTCGAGCCCGCTCCGTACACCGCCCGGGCGCAGCCAGCCGCGCCCGAAGCGGCTGCCGCAGGCCCGCATCGATGCATTGATGATCGCGGTGCGCAGCCGACCGTAGGTTGCGCCGCCCTGCAGAAACGCGATGTCGGTCGCCAGCCCGGCGAGCCCGACCAGATGCATCGCGATCCGCTCCAGCTCGAGCGCCACGCCGCGTACCAGATCGCTGGCGGGGGGCAGTTCGGTACCGCTGAGCGACTCGACCGCGGCGCAGTAGGCCCAGGCATAGGCGATGCTGGAGTCGCCGGCGACTGTCTCGATCAGCGCAGTGAGTGCCCGCGGCGGACGCGCCAGCAGCAGCGCCTCGACGCCACGGTGCTGATAGCCGAGCTGGATCTCGAGATGCTGCACCGTCTCGCCCAGGCACATGAAGCGAAAGTGTCCGGGTTCGATGACACTGGCGTGGATCGGCCCCACGCCGACCTCATGCACGTCCTGGCCGCGCACGCTGAAGAAAGGGTGCCGATCCATCTGCTGCTGGCGTTCGCCTTCGTAGCGCACCGGCTTGAGCCAGGGATGGCCGTCGGGCTGCAGGCCGGTCTGTTCCCACAGTTCACGCTCGAACAGATGGACTGCCGGATGATCGGCGGTGAGCGATGCGTAAGCCTGGCCGCGGCGCGCATCGGCACGCAGCACATCGAGCGAGCCATCGGCCGATTGCAGGACGGCGGTGACCCTCACCTGATCGGAATCGGCCAGCACGCGGCCGAACATCGTCAGCATCCGTTCGTCACCGGCGAGCCGCGCCGCGCACGAGTCGCGCAGAGCGTCGAGGCTGCTCAGGCGGCCATGCTCGGCGGACAAGTTCAGCACCGGCTCGCGCCTGTTCATCAGCCGCCTCCGATCGATTGCGCCACGCGCTGCAGCAGATCACTGACCGACTCCGGCGTGTAGATGCCGAGCCCGACCAGAATGAAGGCGAAGCCAAGCTTCGGGATGGCGGTGACCAGCGGCTCGCGGATCGACGGCCCGCTGCGCTCCGAAGGCCCCCAGAGCATCGGAAAGATCGAGCGCCCGGTGGCGACGAACCCCACGGTCAGCAGCGCGCACATCAGCGTGAATGCCATCAGGTTGCCGGTCTGCACGATGCCCGACAGGATCAGCATCTCGGCGGTGAAACTGGCAAACGGGGGAAAGCCGAGCAGCGCGAACACCCCGACCGTGAACAGCAGTCCCGAAAACGGCAGCACCCGGATCACGCCGCTCAGCGCCGAGACCTCGTTGGTGCCGTAGACGGCACGCAGGCGGCCCGCGGTCAGAAAAAGGATCGCCTTGACGAAGGCGTTGGTCACCACATACAGGACCACGCCGTAGGCGGCCGCCTTGCCCACCGAAAGGCCGATCGCGATGATGCCGGACGAGCTCACGCAGGCGTAGGCGATCAGCCGCTTGTAGTTGGTCGCCGCCATGATCTGAACCGAGGCGACGGTAAGCGACAGGCAGCCCATGATCAGCAGCTCGTACGAAACGAAGCCGATGTCGGTGCCGCGAAACACCTGCAGGATACGGAACACCGCGACGACGCTGATATTGAACTGCACCGCAGCCAGCAGCGCACTGGTGCTGGTGGGCGCGGCCTCGTAGGTCTTGGGCAGCCAGCCGTACAGCGGCGCCAGGCCCAGCTTGCTGCCCAGCCCGAACAGCATCAGCGCCAGGCCCAGCCGGCGCCAGCTGTCGCCGGCTGCGGGCAGGGTGGCGGCGAGTTGGTCCAGCGCGAAGCTGATCGTGCCGCCGTGCAGAGCGGCCGATCGCGTCAGGCAAAGGAAACCCAGGAACGTGAGCGCGAGCGACAAGCTCGAATAGAGCAGGTATTGCCACCCGACCAATCGGGGGTCACGCGCATCGCCCTGCGCGACCAGCGGCGCGAGGCACAGCGTCGTGAGTTCGACGAAGGCCCACAAGATCAGCAGGTTGTTCGACATCAGGCCCAGGTTCATCGCGACCATGAACCCTGCCGTCAGGCTGGCGCGCGACACCAGGTTGCGGGCCAGCACGCGTGAGGTTCGAACCCGCGAAAACATGTACACGCTGATGCCCAGGAACACCGCGTTGACCACCAGAAGGAACAGCAGCGACGTCGGGTCGAGGACGAGATAACGCTGGACGAAATAACGGGGCAGGCTGGCCAGTGGCGTGGTCAGGAAGACAGCCACACTGGCCGCCAGCAACACGGCGGCCATGATTACCAGCGCGCCGGCGACCCAATGGTGTCTGACGGGCTCGGCAGAGACAAGCGGGCCGGCCGGTGCCGCGGCAACCTGCAGGGTTCCGTTCACAGCGCCTCCCGCGGCTCGACCGCGCCGGCCGCATCACCCACCGCGGGCTCAGGTACCTGAGGGCGTTGGCGCGCGACCGGCGTCAGCAGGAACGCACCAACCGCCAGCGTGAGCAGATAGACCGCGCTCAGGCTGCCGTGGACCGGCAGGGCCCATGGATCGGGCAGCAGCGATTCGAACAGCGCCAGCGCGTTCTCCATGTACAGCAGCGCGACCCATTGTGCCGGCGGCGACTCGTTGGTCGAGAGCACCAGAAACGCGATGGCCACCGTCGCGCCGACCACCCCCATCGTGAAGGTGCCGGTCTCGGACACGGCAGCCCCGCCGAACTCGAAGGCAAGCACGATCAGCGCCACCGCGATCGCCCAGGTGAACAGATTCGAGGGCATCAGATCGAGTTCCGATTCGCCACGGCGCTCGATCACGCGCCGCAGCAGCCACGGCGCCAGCACGCCGCGCACCAGCAGCACCTCCGCCACACCGATCAGCGAATGCATCGTGACATCGGGGTGGCGCCCCGACAGCGCCCAGGCCAGCGCCAGCGCCTGGACGCTGACCCAGAAGGGCGCAGCGCGCAGCCGCCCGAAGAACACCGGCAGCACTGCGCACAGCAGGAAGATCACCAGCGGCAGCAGCATCAGTGGGCTCCGCCCCAGCCGACCGCCACCATGCACAACACGGCGGCGCCGGAGGCGATCCACACATACGGGGGCACCCAGCGCATGCGCAACCGGGCGACCAGCGATTCGACGCAGCCCACCGCGATCGCGACCGTGGCCATGATGGCCCAGGCACAGGCGACGGCCGCCAGCGGATGACTTGCCGGGTCGATGGGATTGAGCAGCGCCGCGATCAGGCCGGC
>DAONCJ010000462.1:0-3765 GCA_035401985.1 Burkholderiaceae bacterium
GGCCGCCCCCCAGAAGCCGGACACCAGAAAGCCGATGAAGCCAGTCGTGATCACCACCGGTCCCGGCGTGATCATCGCCACCGCGACCGCATCGACGAACTGCTGGTCGGTGAGCCAGTGGTATTCCTGCACGACGCCGCTGTACAGAAACGGCACGATGGCCAGTCCGCTGCCGAAGACGAAGCTGCCTGCGTAAGTGAAATACGCGGCGATCTGGCCGAGCACGTTCCAGTCGAGCGCGTCGATCGCGAAGAAGGCCACGATCGGCGCGGCGAAGCTGTTCATGCGCCCGCCGAACCACCCCTTGGGCGGCGCACGCAGCAGCCAGACCAGCACGCCGGCAGCCAGGAAGACCCAGACGATCTCCGACTTGGTGATCACCGTGATGGCGCCGCTGACCGCGAAGATCGCCCACAGCAGCTTGTCGCGGCCGATGTTCCTGGTCGTGAGCTTCCAGGCGCTCATCGCGATGATCCCGATCACCGAGGCGCCGACGCCATAGAACACCGCCTGCATCCACGCAATGCCGCCATAGGCGGTGTAGGCGACGCCGATCGCCACCACCATCAGGAACGAGGGCAGCACGAAGGCGGCGCCGACCAGCGTGGCGCCCACGATCCGGAAGTGCACATAGCCGAGATAGATCGCGAGCTGGGCGGCCAGCGGACCGGGCATCAGCTGGGCCAGCGCCAGCCCCTCCTTGTAGTCGCTCTCGGATATCCAGTGGCGGCGCTCGACCAGGTCGCGATACATGTAGCCGACCAGCGCCACCGGTCCGCCGAAGCCCCAGGTGCCCAGCGCGAGCATGTAGCGGACCATCTGCCACAGTGAATAGGAGGCCGCTGCGGGTGCATCGACAATGGTGACGGGCGTGCTCATCGGGAAGGTCCTTTGTCGCTGACCCGCTGGGCTTCGCGCGTGAAGTGGGCATGCAGGGAATCGAGCACCCGGCTGATCTCGGCCAACAGCGCATCGTCGTCGGCCAGGCGCTCGCGGGCGCCGGCCATCATCGCCTCGAAGCCGGCGGCTTCAGGCACCGGATCACCGCCTGCATCCAGCACATGGACCAGGCCTGCGAGGCGACCCAATCCGGGGTCGGAGTCCAGCCCGAAGCTGGCCATCAGGGTTTCGAACGTGACGCGCTCGCCGACATGGGTGAAAGTCGCGCCGTCGAAGTCGAAGCCGAGCGCGTGCTTCGGACAGTCGGAGGGCTTCTCCAGCCACTGGAAGCGCGCGTCATGGTCGATGAACCTGCGGATCAGCCAGGCGCTGGCGACCCGATCGACCCACAGACGGCGGCGGGTGGCCCAGGTGCGGCCCTGGTAATCGGCGGGGTCGAGCCTCGGCAGGGGGCCGGGTGACTGCTGCGGCTCGTCGGGCGCCAGCAGACCGGCGATGCGTCGGGAAAGCTCGCTGCAGGCCGCCTCGGCTTCGAGCCGGGCATCGCCAGGAAAGAAGTCGACGGCGCGCAGAGCATCGAACTCGCGCTGCACCTTGCGCTGTAGGCGTGCCAGATCGGGTGGGCTCATCGCGGCGAGCCCGCGGTTCAGGGTCTGCCACGACCGGCGCAGCTCGGCATAGGCCTCGGCGCGGTCGAAAAGCTTGCGCCAGGCGTGCGCCTGATCAGGCGTGTGTGGCGCGACCGTCATCAGCCAGGCGGTGCCCGCTTCGCGATGGCACTCGTCGGCCAGCGCCTGCAGGGACTGCGCATGGCCGGCCTGCGTCGGCAGCAGGTAGGCACCATCGCGCAGCGCGGCGCAGCCCAGCGCCTTGAGCGCGCGCCATATCCGCATGCGCGCGGTGGCGCTGGTGCTGGGCAGCGAAACAACCAGCAGAAGCCATCCGGGGTCAGGCGAAGTCATGTTGATGACGATACATTGATGTATCGATCTCTACAACAACTCCACCGAAAATGTGACGCCCCTAGGCCATCCGGCTGACCCGTTGGCGGGTCGCGGACACTCGCCGCCCCGTCCAGACTTGAAGGCCGTCCTCACGCTGCGGCGCTTCTCATGACCCTCGCCATCGTCCATTCCCGCGCACTTGTCGGGCTGCAGGCCCCCGAGGTCCGCGTCGAAGTGCACCTTGGCAACGGACTGCCAGCCTTCCACATCGTCGGCCTGCCGCAGGCCGCGGTGCGTGAAAGCGCCGACCGCGTCCGCGCGGCGCTGCTGCAGGGCGGGTTCGAATTTCCGAATCGCCGGCTCACGGTCAATCTCGCGCCGGCCGACCTGCCCAAGGACACCGGCCGCTTCGACCTCCCCATTGCCGTCGGCGTGCTGGCCGTCAGCGGTCAGGTTCCGCCGGATTCGCTGCACGAACTCGAGTTCGTCGGCGAGTTGTCCCTCACAGGCGAAATCCGCACGGTGCGCGGCGTGCTGGCCATGCTGCTCGCCATCCGCGCCGGGGCGGGGCCACGGCGGCTGGTCGTTCCGCTCGCCTGCCAGGCCGAGGCCGGCCTGATCGACGACAGCCGATCGCTGGCAGCGGCCAACCTGGCCGAGGTTTGCGCTCACTTGCGCGGCACCGAGCCCATGACGCGCATCGAGCATCAGACACCCGCGCGCTCGCACCCGGGTCACCCCGATCTGGGCAATGTCCGCGGCCACCAGTTGCCCAAGCGCGCGCTCGAAGTGGCCGCGGCCGGAGGGCACTCGCTGCTGATGGTCGGCCCTCCGGGCAGCGGCAAGACACTGCTGGCCGGATGTCTGGCCGGCCTGCTGCCCCCGCTCAGCCACGACGAAGCGGTGGACTGCGCCCGCATCGCATCGGTCGCCGGCCGCTTCGATCCTGCCCAGTGGGCGGCGCGGCCGCTGCGGGCGCCCCACCACAGCGCCTCGGTCGCCGCCCTGGTCGGCGGCGGCAACCCGCCCCGGCCGGGCGAGATCACGCTGGCGCATCAGGGTGTGCTGTTTCTCGACGAACTGCCCGAGTTTCCGCGCAGCGCGCTCGAGGGCCTGCGCGAACCGCTCGAAACCGGTCTGGTCACCTTGTCACGGGCCGCCCGCCAGGCCACCTACCCGGCACGTTTTCAGCTTATTGCCGCGATGAACCCCTGCCCCTGCGGGCACCATGGCTCACGTCTGCAGGCCTGTACCTGCGGCCCCGGCGTTCCGGCCCGCTATCGGCAGCGCCTGTCAGGCCCGCTGCTCGATCGCATCGATCTGCAGGTCGATGTGACGGCCATCGATTCCCACGAACTGCTCAGGCCTGCGTTGGGCGCTGGAAGTGACGACAGCGCGGCAGTGGCTGCGCGGGTGGCGCAGGCGCGGCACCGAGGGCTCGCCCGTCAGCAGACATGCAACGCGCTGCTGGACTCCCGCGAAATCGACCGGCACTGCACCGCCGATGCGTCTGCCCGTGCGCTGCTGCATTCGGCCGCCAGACGCTTTCACTGGTCGGCGCGCACAGTGCACCGGGTGTTGAAAGTGGCCCGCACCCTGGCTGATCTGGCCGGCCGCGAAGTCCTGGCAGAGGCGGACATCGCCGAGGCGGTTCATTACCGGCGCTCGGCCATATTGGCAATGAACGACGGGAACACCAGTCCGGCGCATCTCGACGGAGCCTGAGCGTGCGCCCGAATCCCGCCATCAATACGACATGCTCGCCGCATTCAGAATGCCTGCGGCCACCGACATCGCCGCCACCAGGATGCCGGCCGACACCTCGCCGCGCTCGATGGCCGCCGCCAGGTCGCGAAACACCATCCGCGCCAGCAGATAAGTCACCGCCTGCACGAGCAGCGCCGCCACGCCCCACGACAGC
>DAONCJ010000463.1:0-3765 GCA_035401985.1 Burkholderiaceae bacterium
ACGTGAAGCAGATACGACCAGCCACCGACATCGGTCGAGTCGACATGGCGCACCTTCAGGCCGAGGTAGTCGACCATCGCCAGTCCGCCCATGCCCGGCGCATCACCGGCGCAGAAATAGCCGTCGATGTCGCGCAGGCTGAGTCCCGCGTCTTCCAGCGCCCCTTTGGCGCACTCGGCGTGCAATTGCGCGACGGTCGTGTTTTCAGCCTTGCGCGTGGGATGCTCGAACGCCCCCGCGATGTAGGCCTTGCCCCGAATGGTCATGCTGTGGAATCTCCTAGAAATGGACGGCGGACATCCGACCCGGGGTGACGAAGCACCGCGCGGGCGCCGGTCGACGGCGTGCCGGACGCGGTCGGCATCGATCCTATCATCGGCCTGCGACCACGGTATTTCAGGGATGAAAACTTGGACTGCGGCGGGTGCCGCAAATCCTCAAAGGATCCGATGGCGCAGAGATGCGGCGCCCGGAACGATGCCCGCTAGACCGTCACCCATTGCGTGACGCCCTGGGCAAGCGCCCGGGCGCGCTGGTCGATCTCGGGCAGCAGGCGCTCGGCGCTGGCCAGATCTCCGCTTCGTCCTGCCCGCACCATCCGTTCGGCCAGCTCCTGCAGTGCAAGGGCCGAGAGATTGCCCGCCGAACCCGTGATGTCGTGTGCCGGCCCGACCAGGGCGGCGGCATCGCGGGTGGCGATCGCCGCCCGGATCGCCTGCATCTGGCGGGGCAGATCGCCCAGGAACACGTCCACCAGTTCGAGCAGCAGTTGGCGGTCGCCGTCCATGCGATCGAGGGCTTGCGCGACATCGAGATCCCGCAATGCCACCGACGCCTCGTCGCCAGAGGCGTGAGGCGCGGACGACGGTCGCGTATCCGTGCAGGGCGTTTCGATGGGCGGGACCGATCCTGGCAAGGCGCTTCCTTTCGACGGGTTCGACGCAGGGCCGCTCAGTGTAGGCCGTCCCGGACGCGGGCAATCGCCGGAAAGCCCGGTCAGATGCCTTCAAATTCGGCGCTGAGCGCGTCCTCGCGTTCCTCGTCACCGAAGCGTTCGCGGATCGCCAGCACCTCCGGCCAGGCGGCGAGGAACGCGCTCACGCAGCCCGGATCGAAGTGTGAGCCACTGTGCTCGAGCAGGAATTCGCGTGCCCGTTCGAGCGTCCAGGGCTGCTTGTACGGCCGGGCGGAAGTTAGTGCATCGAACACGTCGGCGACGGCGACGATGCGCCCGACCAGCGGAATGTCTTCGCCGACCAGCCCCTGCGGATAGCCACTGCCGTCGACCTTTTCATGGTGGCTGCGGGCGATCGTCGCCGCCATGCGCAGCAGAGGCGACGGACTGTCGCGCAGGATTTCATGCCCGATGTTGGCGTGCTCGCGCATCACCGCCCATTCGGCCGGGGTCAGCTTGCCGGGCTTGAGCAGGATGTGGTCGGGTGTTCCGACCTTGCCGATGTCGTGCATCGGCGCGGCCTGCAGCAGCAGTTCCTGGTCCTGCGCCGACATGCCCACGCGCGCCGCGATCAGGGCCGAGTAATGGGCCATGCGCAGGATGTGCGCGCCGGTCTCGGGGTCGCGGTATTCGGCGGCACGCGACAGCCGAAGAATGGTGTCGCGTTCACGCTCGATGATCTCGCTGGTGGCCTTGCGCACTTCCTCGGCCAGCCATGAAGCCCGGTCGGCCAGACGCTTCTGGCCTTGCCGCAACGCCAGCATGTTGCGTGAACGGGCCAGGAACTCGATCCGATCCACCGGCTTGGTCAGAAAATCGTTGGCCCCGATGGTCAGTGCTTCGTAACGGGTGTCGTTCTCGTGGCTGGCGGTGATCATCAGGATCGGCACATCCACACGGGCCGGATCGGCACGCAGCTCCCGGATGAATGACAGCCCGTCGAGTCCGGGCATCATGTAGTCCAGCAGGATCAGGTCGGGCTCGTTGGCCAGGCACCAGGCCAGACCCTCGTGCGGATCCGTGAACGCAAAGGCGGTGGTGTCCGGCAGTTGTCGGACCATGGCACGCAGCAGGGTGACGTTGACCTGGTTGTCGTCGACGATGACGATATTCACGCGATTTCCTGTACGGGCAGGCAAGAGGGGCGCCCGCGAGTGGCCGAGAGCTTTGATCGGCCACTCGCCGGTATCAGATGGATATCGGCAGGGGGGCGGCGCGCTTTAATGCCGCCGGCGCATCCAGATGGCTCAGCCGGCCCGGCCGATGATCTGGGCGGTGGCGATCAGCTCGTCGAGCAGGGCCATCGACGCAGGCCCGGGCACCGAAAACGGGTCGAGCACGGCCTTCTCGGAGTACTTGAGCAGCAGCGAAGGATTGATCTTGTCCAGACGGACATGGCCCATCGTCCAGCTGGCGAAGCGCCGCTCGGAGACTTCCTTGTAATGGAGCAGCAGCACCTGCTCATGGCGGGTGTCGCGCACGATGGTGTTGTAGAGCTCGTTGACCGGGCCGCGCCCGCCTTCGAGGATCTGCATGAAGACATCGCCGCCCTGGCAGAGAACCCCGGTGATGCCCAGGCGCGGGTTTTTCAGCCGCGACTGCTGAAGGATGGAATCGGTGAGCTCGGCGCCCGCGCTCGTGCTGACCCGGCTGGCATAGAGCAGTTGAACTAGCATGGTCGGATCCCTCAGGCGTGTTTCTGATTGAGGAGGGCAAGGAATTCCCGGCGCAGATTCGGATCCTTCAGGAATGCCCCCCGCATCACGCTGTTGATCATCTTCGAATCGTTGTCCTTCACGCCCCGCCACTGCATGCAGAAGTGGTCTGCCTCCATGACCAGCGCCAGGCCGTCGGGCTGAACCCGCTGCTGCAGCAGGTCTGCCAGCCGCGCCACCGCCTCCTCCTGGATCTGCGGGCGACTCATCACCCATTCGGCCAGCCGCGCGTACTTCGACAAGCCGATGAGGTTCGAATGCTCGTTGGGCAGCACGCCGATCCACACCCGGCCCATGATCGGGCACAGGTGGTGCGAGCAGGCGCTGCGCACGGTGATCGGCCCGACGATCATCAGCTCGTTCAGTCGTTCGACATTGGGAAACTCGGTGACGCGCGGCATCGCCTCGTAACGGCCCTTGAAGACTTCGCGCAGATACATCTTGGCCACTCGCGCCGCGGTTTCGCGCGTGTTGTGGTCGCTGTCCGTATCGATGACCAGGCTGTTGAGCACCTCCAGCATCCGGCCCTCGACCTCGGCCTGCAGCAGCGGCAGCTCTTCCGGTTCGATGTATGCCGCGATGTTGTCGTTGGCATGGAAGCGCTCGCGGGCCGCGCGCAGCCGTTCACGGATCTTTTGCGATACCGGCACGCCGAGGTCAGTCTCGAGCGGCTGTCCGGCTGGCAGAGAGGGCACAGTCATGGTGTCTGGGTCAGGTTCGGGACCATAACCATAACGGTTTCAGGGAGTCGCCGGCGTGCTTGCCCTTGGCATGACCAAGGGTTCAGGCCTTGCCCTGGCCGGTCGAAACGCTGCCACACGCTGCTTCTGTTCGACGGACCGCACCGTGCCGGTGCATCGTATCGTGGTCCGATCCGCTGCCGTCAGTCCCCCCGTGACCACCGTAGACACGACCGATCCGTCTCTCCAGAGCTCCGCGCTGCTCAAAGCGGTGAGCGACCTGTCCAGTCGCCGCCCGGTGGCGGCATCGCGCGCCATCTTCAACGAGCGTGGGGTCAAGCTGATCGACCAGGGTGCGGCGCTGGACGGATCGCTGTATGAACGCCTGATCCAGCACCGCCTGTCTACGCCGCTG
>DAONCJ010000464.1:0-3757 GCA_035401985.1 Burkholderiaceae bacterium
AGGATCCGGCGCCACCGGCACTGGCCAATGGCGGCCTGGACCTCGTCACGCTGATCTTCAACTACCACGACCTGGGCTACCTCGGGATCGATCGCGCCCGCATGAACCAGGCGGTGTTCAAGGCCCTCAAGCACGGCGGCATCTACGTCATCGCCGATCATGCGGGGCGCCCCGGAACCGGCATCTCCGAGTCAGGCACCCTGCATCGCATCGAAGAAGCCTTCCTGCGCCGCGAAGTCGAGGCGGCGGGATTCCGGCTGGTTGCCGACGGACGCTTCCTGCGCAATCCCAATGACCCGCGGGACCGCAATACTCCGGTGCCAGCCCAGCCGAAGGATCAGTTCGTGCTGAAGTTCGTCAAACCCTGAGATGCAGACGACGCGCAAACCCGTAGGCACTCTGAGCGACGATGAACTCGCCCAGCGCACGCGCGCGACCGCCACACTGCTGGCCGCCGCCGCCCGAAGCGATTCGGACGATCCGATCGGAGGCTATCGGGATCTGCTGCGCGAACTGCTGCTGGCGTCCGAGCAGGCTCATGGCGCCCCCGCGACGATGGCGCTGATCGTCGACGAACTGGTGCGTGCGCTGGACGACCCGGCCCAGGTAGATCAGCTGATCGCCGCCCTGTCGGCCCGACGCCAGCGCCGCTGAGCCTCCCGATGAGTCTGCTCAGCCGTTACGACGCACAGGCGCTGCGCCCGCCCGACGCACCGGCCGATCGACCGATGACGCAGGCGGTGCAGGATGCATCCGCCTTCGAGCCCTGGCAGCCGATCCTGGACTGGTGCCTCGAAGGCGCCAGCCGCGGCCCTGCTCCCGGCGGTCCACCCCGTCCTGCCCGGCCGTTTGCGATCGCGCTCCTGCATGCAGCGGACCGGGCCGCGCTGAGCGCCTTCGCCAATGCCTTGTGCCTGCATTTGGACGGCAGTGTCACGCTGGCCGAGCGGCCCGGCGCCGCGGCCCGGCTCGCGTATCGGCTGCAGGTCAAGCTGCAGGAAGCCTGCTGGTGGCGGGCGCGGCAAAGGGACGATCCGTGGGACTGCGGCTGGGCCGCGCAGACCACGGCGTCGGCTGCACGCCTGCACTCCTTCGAACCGCGGCGCTCGACGCTGTTCGTGATGTTCGATGCGCCCGACGCCAAGGAGTCCGGCGCGCAGGCTCCCGACCGGTCGGGCATCGAACCGGGGGCGAGCCTGGCGCAGCTTGCGGCACGCCGCGGCGGATGGCGGCATGCGGTGCGGGTGCTGGTCCTTTCCGATGCGCCCACCGGTCCGGCGGGCCCATTGGAGAGATTGCGCGAACTCCCATTGCCCGGCCCGATCACGCCCTTCGCGGCACCGGCCAGCCCCGCATCAGCGCAGGCAAGCGGCTGAGCATGCCGTCTGCAATCGCGTGGTATGACCGGGAGGCAGCCTTACTGGCTCCCCGCTACGAAGCGATCGACCCGGCGCGCTTGCATGCCTGGCTGGTCGACCTGCTGCCCGCTCCCGGATCCCTCGCGCTTGACATCGGTGCGGGAACGGGCCGCGACGCCCGCTGGCTGAGCTCGCAGGGGCTTCGGGTGTGGGCTGTCGAGCCCTCAGCTGGAATGCGCAAAGAAGCGCTCAGCCGCCCGTCCGGCGAAACGGTACATTGGATCAGTGACAGCCTTCCGGAACTCACCGAGGTCTACCGGCTTGGTGTGCGAGCCGATCTCATTCTGCTGAGCGCCGTGTGGATGCACCTGCCGGCGCAGGACCGGGCTCACGCCTTCGCGCGGCTGATTGGTCTGCTGGCACCGGGTGGATTGCTCGCACTCACGCTTCGCAGCGGCCCCTCACCGGCACAGAGCGCCATGCATCCGGTAAGCGATATAGAAATCTGCGATCTGAGCGCGGCCTGCGGCGCGACAGTCATTCGTCAGCGGGCGACGCCCGATGCTCAGGGCCGGCCCGACGTCCGGTGGGTGGCGGTTGCCATCCGCTGCGCTACCACAGACCCTCCAGCAGACGCGCCATGCCCTGCAGCGCCCGCTCCGTCAGCGGACGCTGACGCCATGCCTCCAGTGTGATCGGCGTGGACGCCGCGACATCGGCACGGAACATCCGCGTCATCTCCTCGCCGAAGGCTTCGCCGTAGACCATCGCATTGACCTCGTTGTTCTGCACGAGGCTGCGCCAGTCCATGTTGCTGGAGCCCACGGTCGACACGACCCCGTCGATCACGGCCGTCTTGGCGTGCAGCACGGCGTCGCGAAGTTCGTGGACCTTCACCCCGGCTGTCAGCAGGCGCTCGTAATAACTTCGCCCGGCATACAGCACGGGCTTGAAGTCGCTCAGCGAAGGCAGCACGAGCTGCACGTCGACGCCGCGCTGGGCCGCATCGCACAAGGCATCGATCATGTCCGACCCCGGGGCGAAATAGGCCATCGTCAGATAGATGCTGCGCTGGGCCGCGTCGATCGCGGTCAGCAGCATCGTGTAGATGCGGTTGGCCTCGTCCTCCGGGTCGGCCGGGACGATGCGCACCAGTTGCAAAGCAGCCGCCGAACCGCTCGCCGGCTGCAGGCTGGCAGCGCGCGGCACCGCCGGCAGCGCACCCGGGCAGCCCTGCTTGATCCACGTGGCGCGCACGAGGTCATCCAGTGCGGCGACGGCCGGTCCGCGCAACTGGATCTGGGTGTCCCGCCAGCCCTCGCCGGTGGCTTGCGCCGACCGGCGGGTCCGACCGAACGACCCCGACGAATACACAGCCGTGACGTTGATGCCGCCGGTGAATCCCACCACCCGGTCCACCGTCAAAATTTTGCGATGGTCCCGGTGACTGATACCCCAGTAGCCGGGCCGGCTCAGCGGATTGACCGGGTTGAACGCACAGACGGGGATGCCCGCCGCGTTCATGGCCTCCGAGAACCCGGGGCCGATCTTCAGCGAGCCCAGCGCGTCATAGAGCACCAGCACCTGGACTCCGGCCGCGCGGCGTGCAACGAGTGCAGCGGCCAGACGGACGGCGATGGCGCTGTCATCGATCGAATAGCTTTGCAGCAAAATCGTCTGGCGGGCGGCGGCAATCGCGTTGAACATCGCCTCGAAGGCGGCCGGCCCGTCGATCAGCAGTCGCGCGTCGGTCTGGGTGTACAGCTCTCGCTCGTCGATCGCGCTGGCCGCGGCGAGGTGCCGATTCAGCAGCGATCCTTCGCCTTGGCGGGAAATTCGCGCAAGCAGCTGCGCACGCTGCGCGGGTCCGAGACGACCCCTCCGGCCCGTCACCTCGACCTGGGCTGCGACAGCCGCGGAAGTCACCTGATGAGCTTGCGGCGGCTCAGGCAGATCCGCCCGGTCGCCCGGCACTGAAAAGGCGCACCCCGCCGTCAGCGCCGTCGTCGCTAGCCACAACCACAGACGGGCAGTCCTTCGCGCCCCGACTGCATGGACGCGCGCACCGACCGAAGCTACCATTCCACTCTCCTGACAGGGTCGATCGGCGCGGTTGCGCCGTCCCCCTGGCGCACCATAGTGGGACGCCGGCGAAACTGCCATCGGTGAGGGTCTCCCCGCCGTGTGGGAGGTGGCTGACCCCCCCGCCGGCCGGTTGCGCAAGCAGAGCAGGAATGATGTCGCGTAGGCCGGCACCTACGCGGGGAACACCGCCCAGCCGATATCGCGCACCGCACAAATCGCTGATTATCGGCTCCGTGGCTACACCGGAAAGAGGCGAAACAGCATGGTTGGAGATGGCTCATGATCCGCGTCGGAATTGTTGACGACCACGCCAT
>DAONCJ010000465.1:0-3745 GCA_035401985.1 Burkholderiaceae bacterium
GAGCAGCGATTCGATGGCGCCCAGCAGCGCGATGGAAATGATCGGTCCGGCCAGGTTGCGCACGGTCTCCCATTCGATCGCTGGGATCTGGAAACCGGGCAGGCCGCGGGGAATGCCGCCGAACCGGCTGCCGATGGTCTCCACCGGGAGATCGAACATCGTGACGGCCAGCGTGCCGAGCACGATGACAATGACGGTGCCGGGCACCAGCGCCATATACCGGCGCCAGCGTGCATCGTTCGAGGCATAGGACTTGGGCCAGAAGAAGACCAGGGTCAGCGACGCGGCGGCGAGCGCTGTGGCAGTGAGGTTGACGGTGGACAGGTTGCGCCCGATCGCGTCTATCTGACCGAAGAAGTGGCCCGGCATCTTCGCAATGCTCAGGCCGAAGAAATCCTTCACCTGCTGCAGCACGATGATGACGGCGATGCCGTTCGTGAAGCCGCTGACGATGGAGATGGGAATGAAGCGGATCAGCGTGCCCAGGCGCAGCGCGCCCATCGCGAACAGCAGCACCCCGGCGGCGGCGGTCGATACCAGCAGTCCACCGACGCCATAGCGCTCGACGATGCCATACAGCAGGGCGACGAAGGCGCCCGCCGGCCCCCCGATCTGCACCCGCGAGCCGCCCAGCAGCGAGATCAGCAGGCCGGCGATGATGGCGGTGAAGATGCCCGCTTCGGGCTTGACGCCGCTGGCGATGCCGAAGGCCATCGCCAGCGGCAGCGCGACGACGCCGACCGTGAGGCCCGCCGATGCGTCGGCGATGAAGTCGCGCCGCTGGTAGCCGCGCAGGCTGTCGAACAGTCGAGGCCGGAAGCGGAAGGGCGCCATGTCGTGGTCAGCGCTGCGGCCTCGGGTTGCCGCGCTACCGGACCTTCATTCCGGGCAGTGCGCCGGAATCCGCTGACAGCAGATAGATTCCCTCGGGGCGCGACGGATCATCCGAGGAAGCCGACAGAACCATGCCTTCGGAGACTCCGAACTTCATCTTGCGCGGGGCAAGGTTGGCGATCAGCACGGTATGGCGACCGATGAGCTGCTCGGGGGCATATGCCGCGCGGATGCCGGAGAAAACGGTGCGCGGCTTGTCTTCGCCGCACTCGAGCGTCAGGCGCAGAAGCTTGTCGGAACCGGCGACCCGTTCGGCGTTGCTGATGAGGACGATGCGCAGGTCGAGGCGCGCGAAATCGTCGATCGAGACAAGGCCGGGGCTGGCAGCGGATTCGGTGGCAGCGGCCTTCGCCTCGGTGTGTTTCCCCGCACCGGGAGATTTCGACGCGGCGCTCTTCGCCGCCACGACCGGTGCCGCAACGGACCCGGCGGCAGCCGGGGGCTCGAACAGCGAGTCGAGCAGTTTGGGATCGACCCGGGTCATCAGGTGCTCGTAGCGTGCCACCCGGGTGGGCAGCCTGAGTGCGTCGTTCCAGGTCAGCGGCCCGCCGCCCAGGAACGCCTCGGCCTTCTGGGCCAGGGCCGGCAGCACGGGCTTGAGCCAGACCGTGAGCGCGTGGAACCCGGCCAGACAGACCGAGCAGATCGCCTGCAGTTCGTCGCGTCGCGCCGGATCCTTGGCGAGCTCCCAGGGCTTTGCGGCGTCGAAGGCCTGGTTGACGCGGTCGGCGAACTCCATCGCGTGGCGCAGCGCGCGTCCGAAGTCGCGGGTTTCGTAGCAGTGGGCGATGTCGGCGCTGGCGGCGCCGGCGTCGAGCGCGAGCCAGCCCGGCTGACGGGTCACATCGACGAGTTCGCCGTCGAACAGCCGGGTGATGAAGTTGGACGCCCGGCTGGCGATGTTCACGTACTTGCCAACCAGATCGGAGTTGACCCGGGCGATGAAATCGTCCGGATTGAAGTCGATGTCCTCGACGTGCGGGTTCAGCTTTGCCGCGATGTAGTAGCGCAGCCATTCGGGGTTCATTCCGATGTCGAGATAGCGCAGCGGCGAGATGCCCGTGCCCCGGCTCTTGCTCATCTTGTCGCCGCTGACGGTGATGAATCCGTGCACGTAGACGTTGTCGGGCACCTTGCGTCCCGAGAACTTCAGCATCGCGGGCCAGAACAGCGTGTGGAAGTAGATGATGTCCTTGCCGATGAAGTGGAACTGCTCCACCCCCGGGTCGGCGACGAACTGGTCGAAGGTCTGGGACGTCAGGTGTGCCGCGCCGCCCGTGTCGAAGTGGTGCTTCAGGCTGGCCAGGTAGCCGATCGGCGCGTCGAGCCAGACGTAGAAGTATTTGCCTGGCGCATCGGGAATCGGGATGCCGAAGTACGGCTCGTCGCGCGAGATGTCCCAGTCGCCCAGGCCCTGCTCGCCCTCGACCCATTCGCGCGCCTTGTTGGCCACCTCGGACTGCAGCCGGCCGCTCTGGGTCCATTCGCGAAGGAATTCGACGCAGCGCGGGTCCGACAGCCGGAAGAAGAAGTGCTCGGACGACTTGAGCACCGGCGTGGCGCCCGAGAGGGTGGAGTAGGGGTTGCGCAGTTCGGTCGGCGAATAGACGGCGCCGCACACTTCGCAGGCGTCGCCGTACTGGTCCTTGGCGCCGCACTTGGGGCACTCGCCCTTGATGTACCGGTCGGGCAGGAACATGCCCTTGACCGGGTCGAAAAACTGCTCGATCACCCGCGTGTCGATCAGGCCCTGGGCTTTGAGCGCCCGGTAGATGGACTGCGACAGCTCGGTGTTTTCCGCCGAATGGGTCGAATGCCAGTGGTCGAACGAGATGTGAAACCCGTTCAGATAGCGCGGCCGCTCGGCGGCGATGCGCGCGACGAGTCCCTCGGGCGTGAGGCCCTCGGCCTCGGCCTTGAGCATGATCGGCGCCCCGTGGGCGTCGTCGGCGCACACGAAATGCACCTCATGGCCCTGCATCCGCTGAAACCGCACCCAGATGTCGGCCTGGATGTACTCCATGAAGTGGCCGATATGGAACGAACCATTGGCATAGGGCAGGGCGGTCGTGACGAACAGACGGCGTGGAGCCATGCGAGCGGATCCCAGTCAGGATTGACAGTGTGGAGAACCCGCCATGGTAACAAAGGCCCTTGTTAAACTGCGGGCTGTCCGTGCATGGGGCGACCGCGTTCCCGTGCCATTCCAGGAGTTTCTCGCATGGCCCTTTCCGAAGCCGACGTACGCGCGGCCCTTTCCGCGATCGTCGACCCCAACACCGGCAAGGATCTGATGGCCGGCAAGTCGGCCAAGAACATCCGCGTCGACGCGGGCGCTGTCAGCGTCGATGTCGAACTCGGATATCCGGCGCGTTCGCAGATCGAACCGATCCGAGCCCAGGTGATCGCCGCGCTGCGGGCGCTGCCAGGCGCGGCCGGCGTGTCGGTCAACGTTTATCAGCGGATCATCGCGCACGCCGTGCAGCGCGGCGTGAAGCTGATGCCCAAGGTCAAGAACATCATCGCGGTCGCCTCGGGCAAGGGCGGCGTGGGCAAGAGCACGACGGCCGTCAACCTGGCGCTCGCCCTGGCTTCCGAGGGAGCCTCGGTGGGCATGCTGGATGCCGACATCTACGGGCCTTCATTGCCGATGATGCTGGGCATCACGGGTCGGCCCGAGTCACGCGACGGCAAGACGCTCGAACCCATGGAAGGTCACGGCCTGCAGGCCAGTTCGATCGGATTCATGATCGACATGGACACGCCGATGGTGTGGCGCGGCCCGATGGTCACCCAGGCGCTGGAGCAGCTGCTGCGCGAAACCAACTGGCGCGACCTCGACTATCTGGTG
>DAONCJ010000466.1:0-3720 GCA_035401985.1 Burkholderiaceae bacterium
TCGGAGGAACTGGCGGGCGCGAACATGCTGCGCGGACTCACGGCCGAGTACCTGCTGCGCCGCCTCTTCGTCGTCAAGCCAGGCGATGCGATTCTGGTGCACGCCGCGGCGGGCGGCATGGGCGTCATCCTGTCCCAATGGGCTCGTGCCCTGGGGGCAATCGTGATCGGCACCGTCGGGTCCGACGAGAAGGCGGAGGTCGCGCTGGCCCACGGCTGCCATCACGTCATCAACTATCGCAGCGAAGACTTTGTCGCACGAACGCTCGCTCTCACGCAGGGCGAAGGGGTTGCCGTCGTGTACGACGCGGTCGGCAAGGACGTCTTCGTGCCCTCGCTTCAGTGCCTGAGAACCCTGGGCCTTGCCATCAACTACGGCACCGCCTCGGGCGACGTCGAGGGCCTCGACCTGCATCTGCTGCACGCCAAATCGCTGAGCATCTGCAGGCCCACGCTGCGCAGCTTCATCGCCAGCCCGGCCGATCTGCAACGCGGCGCCGCTGGGCTGTTCGAGGCTATCCGAAAAGGGCACGTGCGGCTCGAGGTGAAGCACCGGTATCCGTTCACCGATGTGCAACGCGCTCATCGTGAACTCGAAGGACGCCTGACGACCGGCGCTCCCGTGCTCATCCCGGAAACCACCGCCTGAGATGCCCATGAAACTCTTCCACGGCTGGCTGTCGAGCGCCTCTCGACGCGTGCGTCTCTTCCTCGAGGAAAAGGGCCTGCCCTACGAAAGCGTCGCCATCGACATGGGCAAACAGGAGCAGCACTCGGCCGCCTACCTGGCGATGAACCCCAACGGGGTCGTGCCAGCCTTGCTGATCGAGCCCGGAAAATCGCTGTACGAAAGCTCGACGATCTGCGAGTACCTGGAAGAGATCTGCCCCGAACCGCCACTGCTGCCGGCCGACCCCTACGACCGCGCCATGATGCGCAACTTCGTGCGCTGGACCGACGAGAAGTGCCTGCCGAACCTGCTGATCCTGAACTGGAGCATCGCGCTGCAGCCGGGTGCCAGCCAATGGACCGACGCGCAGCTCAAGGAAAAGCTGGATCGCATCCCCACGCCGGAGCGTCGCGAGGCCTGGACGCGGATCGCGCGCCAGCCGTACACGGAAGCGGAGAAGGCCGCGGCGCTGCAGAAACTGCTGGTGCTGGTCGACCGGATGGAAGCGATGCTGTCCGCCTCGCCGTGGCTGATCGGCGCGCGCTACTCGCTGGCGGACATCGCGGCGGTCCCGTTCATTGCACGGCTCGATGAGATCGAGCCGGCCTCGCTGGACGCCCAGGGGCATCCACGCGTCAGTGATTGGTGGGCGCGAGTCCGCCAGCGGCCGGCGTTCAAGAAGGCGCGCTTCGATCGATTCGACGAGACGCTGCGGGCTCGGCAGGGGGGAACTGCGGGTTAGGGGCTGCGGCGGATCGGCGCGGCCACAGGGATTGCTGCCCGCAGTGCGACTGTCTTCAATCTGTATCACACTCCAAGACATACACGCATGCGAACGAACATCGTCGTCGATGACAAGCTCATGGAAGCCACCCTCAAAGCGACGGGCTTCAAGACCAAGCGTGAAGCAGTGGAAGAGGGACTGCGAACGCTGCTTCGGTTGAAACGGCAGACCGAGCTGCGCAAATTGCGCGGCAAGTACGAGTGGGTGGGCGACCTGGATGCGATGAGGCGCTACAAATGATTCTTGAGAAGGCGCAGGAGCCCGGGTAATCCGCCGTCCCAAATATCCGCCCTCCCGCCTTCGACCGATCTATCAGGCTTCGCTTCGCAGCGCCCTGACGATCGAGTCGGCTCTCAGCGCGGCTCGCGCCCTGGGCCCGGGCTCGCACCCGCCAGCATCGCGTCGGCAAACAGGGCCAGGCTCTCGCGCAGATGCGCCAGGCGCTCGCGGCGCCGCGGCAGCCGCTGTCCGAGCGGGCCGTCGATCATCAGGCACGCCAGGCCGTGCACCTGCGCCCAGTAGGTGCTGGCCAGCGCGTCGGAGTGAACCCCGACGTGCATCAGCCGGACCATGCGCTCGAGTTCGCCGAGCGCGCGTTCGGAAGCCTCCATCGCGGCCGGAAACCGCGTCGCATCGCAGACCTCGGGGCGGAACATGATCCGGAACACCCCGGGTCGCTCGAGGGCGAAGCCCGTGTAGGCCATGCCGGATTCGACCAGCGCAGCGTGCCGACCGGCCGTGGCCGCCCGATCGTTGGCGCGCGCCAGACGGCGCGTCATTTCATCGAAGCCCGACGCCACCAGCTCGGCGAGGATCGACTCCCGATCGGCGAAGTGATGGTAGGGCGCCTGGTGCGTGACGCCGGCCCGACGCGCGACCTCGCGCAGGCTGAGTGCGGCGACGCCTTCCTCCTCGAGCAGCGACTCGCTGATGGCGAGGATGCGCTGGCGCAGGTCGGGCGCGGGCGCGGGCGGGGCGCGACGCGGGCGGGAGGCGCGGGAAGCGGCGGGGGGCATTCGGGGCGGAGTGCAGCGCGAGGTGAAGGTGACGGGTCAGTGCGGGGCTGGAAGCAGACCGAGAGCGAGACTTGACAGTGTCTAGTCTACCACCTACAGTCGACCCATGGTGACTAGACACTGTCTAGGCGATTCCGATGGGCCGCCGGCCATCGACCAATATGCCTCTGAGGGCCACGATGCTGCTTTCACCCGATCTCGTCTTCAAGCTAGCCAACGGCGCCGCGCTGCTGGGCTGGCTGGCGTTGCTCGCATCGCCGCCGGCGGCGCGGTGGACGGCCTGGACCTGGCGGACCACCGGCCGGCTGCTGCCGCTCGCCCTGTCGCTGCTGTACGTGGCGATGCTCGCCGTGCATTGGCCCGCACAAGGCGGCTTCGGATCGCCGGCACAGGTGCGGGCCCTCTTCGACGAGCCGGGCGCGCTGGTCGCGGGCTGGGTGCACTACCTGGCCTTCGACCTGTTCGTGGGCAGTTGGATAGCCGCCAGCGCGGCGGCGCTCGGCTGGCGGCATTGGCAGGTGATGCCGGTGCTGGTGCTGACCTTCCTGTTCGGGCCCGCCGGCCTGCTGATGTTCATGCTGCTGCGGCTCGCCCGCGAGCCCTTGTCATCGGTGATTGTTGAAGGAGTGCGGACGTGAAGACCCTCGCCATTGCACGACCCGAGTCCCGGCCACTCGGGTCGCTCGGCTGCATCGACCCACGATCCTGGCTGCACGAGGCCTTCGAGCGGCAACGCCTGCTCACCGGCTTTGCCGTGCTGCTCTGGCTGGCCATGCTGCCGGTGCTGCTCGCGCTCGGGCTGGACGAGCGCACCCTGCGCGGGGTGAGCGTCTGGGCTAAGCCGCTGAAGTTCCTTGCGTCGCTGGGGCTGTTCTCGATCAGCACCGCCTGGTTCATCGGCCTGCTGCCACCCGAACGACGCACCAGCGGCGCGGTCCGCGCAATCGTAGCGACGATCCTGATCGCCGGCGGCTTCGAGATCGTCTACATCACGCTGATGGCCGCGCTCGGTCAGGCCTCCCACTACAACCTGGGCAATGCGATGTACGCCGCGCTGTACACCGCGATGGGCCTCGGCGCGTTGTCCCTGACTGCCACCCAGCCGGTGATCGCGTGGCTGATCGTGCGCCACGGGCGAACCGACGTCGACCCGCGCTGGCGAGACGCCGTCGTGCTCGGCCTCGTGCTCACGTTCGTGCTGGGCGCGGGCACCGGCAGCCTGCTGGGCGGAATGCCTCCGCCCGCGGGCGT
>DAONCJ010000467.1:0-3718 GCA_035401985.1 Burkholderiaceae bacterium
TTCGTTCCGCGCCCGATCGTACAGTCGAGGTTCCCGAACAGCCTGCTAACGTGCACCCGTGCGCATGAATTCGCACACGCATCCGTGACGCGGAGCGCGGGAAATTGCGCACGCATTGCCGCCCCAGCCTCAAGAGGACAGGTCCCATGATCGACGTCTCGCGAACCGGCCCGTGGAATTACGGCGACCTCTTCGATGGCCTGGCCGACATCGTGCCGCCGGGGCAGCCCGCGCTCGTGCACGGCGACCAGGTGATCCTCTGGGGCGCGATGGTCGCGCGCACCAACAATCTGGCGCGCGCACTGATCGCCGACGGCGCGCAGCCTGGCGACAAGATTGCCCTCTACCTGCGCAATCATCCCGCTTACCTGGAGGGGACAATCGCCGGCTTCAAGGCGCGCCAGGTGCACGTCAACGTCAACTACCGCTATGCCGCCGAGGAGGTTCGCTACATCCTCGACAACTCCGACGCGACCACCGTCGTCTTCGCCTGCGAATTCTCGCCCCTGATCGCCGAGGTCGCCGGGCGCCTGCCGGGCGTTCGGCGCTGGCTCGCGGTGGACGACGGCAGCGGCGTGCCCGCGCCGGCCTTTGCGCAGCGATTCGATGCGCTTGCCCAGGCTGGCGACGGCACACCGCTGGCCATCACCCGCTCGCCGGACGATCTCTTCTTCATCTACACCGGCGGCACCACCGGCATGCCCAAGGGCGTGATGTGGCGCCAGGATGCGCTGCGCCGGGCGCTGTTCAATCCGGCGCTGGTCGTGCGCGTGCCGCAGGACCTGCCCGACCATCTGGCCATCGTGCGCGAGGCGATGGCCACGGTGGGGCACGGCCCGGTCAATCTGCCCGCCTGCCCGCTGATGCATGGCACCGGGCTGCTCACCGCGCTGTCGGCCCTTGTGGCGGGCGGCACAGTGGTCACGCTGGGCGCGGCGCACTTCGACGCCGATGAACTGTGGGACGCCGTCGAGCGCCACCGTGTCGATCAGGTGGTGATCGTTGGCGACGCGTTCGCCAAGCCGATGGTGCGGGCATTGGCGAGCCGCCGCCGCGACCTGTCGAGCCTGCTGACGATCGTCTCCTCCGGCACGATGTGGAGCACCGAGGTCAAGCAGGCGCTGCTTCAGCATCTGCCACAGGCCACTCTGCTGGACTCGTTCGGCTCGTCAGAGGCGGTCGGTTTCGGCCTGTCGGTGATGACCGCTGCGGGCGTGGTGCAGACCGCGAAGTTCCAGCTCGGCGACGACGTCAAGGTGTTCTCCCCCCAGGACCTGGAAGTGACCCGTGGCTCGGGCGAAGTGGGCGTGATCGCCCGCTGCGGCGCAATCCCCGAGGGCTATTACAAGGACGTCGCCAAGACCGAGGCCACGTTTCGCACCATCGGCGGTGTGCGATGGTCGATCCCGGGCGACTTCTGCACGGTCGAGACCGACGGCACGATCACGCTGCTGGGCCGCGGCAGCATCTGCATCAACACCGCCGGTGAAAAGGTGTTTCCCGAAGAGGTCGAGGAAGTGCTCAAGCAGCACCCCGACGTGGAAGACGCGCTCGTGGTCGGCCTGCCCGACGACAAGTGGGGACAGGCGGTGACCGGCGTGGTGACGCTGCGCAAGGGCGCAGCGCTCGACGAGGAGGCATTGCGCACGCTCGTGCGGCGTCAGCTGGCCGGCTACAAGACACCCAAGCGCGTGGTCGCCTGCGATCGCGTGTTTCGCGCACCCAATGGCAAGGCCGATTACAAGGCCGCCCGTGACCATGCGGCGCTCTGCCTGGGCGGGGCATCGCCGTGAGGCTGCCCGCGCCGCGCCGCGAAGGGCCCATTTAGAGGTCTTTCCGGGCCGGCCGCGCTGAGCAATCATGCAGGCCTTCGCCGATCGGAATGCCCATGCTCAAAGCCGCTCTTGCTGTTGCCCTGTCGCTGGCCGCGACGCCGGCCATCGCGCAGATCGACTGCTGGATGGACGCCGAGCACCCCCTCACCGCCGATGGGCTGCCGGTGTCCGATGCGCGCGCCGCGCCGCTGCGGCGGGCGCTGCATGAGCTGAACGCCATCCTGCACCGGCAGCCCGAACTGCATGCGCTGCCGCGCACGCGGCTGCGCAGCAGCTGGCAGATCGGCGGCCAATGGGACGAGCCGGCCCGCGCCGCGAGCTTCCTGTTGCGGGACCATCGCGAATCGACATGGACGGGCGCCTGCGACGTGATCAAGGGGGCCGATCGTCTGGGGCCGCATGCGGCGATCGTCGTGTCATTCAACGCGCCGCAGAGCTTCTTCGAGTCGGCAGCGCCGGAGCTCAAGGACGAACGGCTGCAGGCCTGGCGCGAAGTGCCCGCTACCGGCAGCATCCGGGGACACACGGTGTATGGCGGTCACATGCTGGTGTTCACCCGAGACGGCCGCATGCCCTGGGTGCCGGTGACGACGGCCGAGTACCTCGACTTCACCGAGCGAGACCTGACACGCCAGAACGCCGCGGCTCAGGCCACGCAACAGGCGGCGCGCAAGGCCGATGAACCGGGCGCCGACGAAGCCATGCTGCAGCGAATCGCCGAAGGGCTGCGCAAGGTCGACCCGGCCCAGGCCGACAAGCTGATGGCGGACATCCGTTCGCAGCATGCGCGCGCGCGGGCGCAGGCCGAGGCAACCGCGGCGCGACGCCGCAACAACCCTGCGCTGGACGACTCGCCGTTCCAGACGATGCTGCAGCGGGTGCGGGCCTATCGTGCCGGACTCACTCCGACCCAGCTTGCGGCCCAGGCGCGGCTGGGCATGAACGGGCTGCATCCGGCGGACATTCCGCCCGAGCGCTACCCGCTGCTGGCCAGGCCTGATCCGGCCTTCCCATGGGACCGCGCGGCCCCGGCACGAGCCCAGATGCTGAGGGTGTCGGTGAGCGGCGGGGACCGTTTTGAAGGGCCGATGCGCCAGGTGCTGCAGTCGCTGGACCTCGACGCGCTGCAGCGCCTGGTGACGGCGTCGCGAGGCCGCCCGCCCTCCCCATAGTGCTGACCAGGTGGACCGATTCAGCCTGGTGCCGGGCTATTGGCGGCAAGCAGCCACTGCATCAGGGTGACATACAGGTCATTCGGCTCGACCGGCTTGCCGACATGCCCGTTCATGCCCGCTGCGAGGCAACGGTCGCGATCCTCCGCAAAGGCATTGGCGGTCATCGCCAGGATCGGCACGGTCGAGCGCCCCGGCAGGCAGCGGATGGCGCGCGTGGCCTCCAGGCCATCCATCAGCGGCATCTTCATGTCCATCAGGATCAGCGAGTACACCTCAACGGCGGCGCGTGCCACCGCCTCGCGGCCATTGCTGACCATGTCGACGACGAGTCCCGCGTCCTCCAGCAGACCGCGGGCAACGGCCTGGCTGATCGCATCGTCCTCGGCGACCAGCACGCGCCGGCCCTTGAAGCGAAGCGACAGCACATTGCGCAGCGGATCGGCGTTCGGCCCGGTGGCGAACGCTTCTCCGACCGCGCGCTTGAGCCGGGCTGTCATCCAGAATATGCTGCCTGCACCGGGCTGGCTCTCCACTCCGACTTCACCGCCCATCAGCGTGGCAAGCCGCTGCGAGATCACCAGCCCGAGACCGCTGCCACCGTACTTGCGGGTCGACGAATCGTCCACCTGCGAGAAGACCCGGAACAACCGGGTCTGCTGCTCGGCGCTCAACCCGATGCCCTCGTCGGTCACCTCGACCCGCAGCAGC
>DAONCJ010000468.1:0-3715 GCA_035401985.1 Burkholderiaceae bacterium
AAAGAAGGTGATCGTGCCGCAGAAAAAGACCGCGTCGGTGTGGTGCGCCTTCGGCGCGGCATCGGCCGACGTGCTGCATGTGTACGAGAAGGTCGACATGATGACCTCGCCCTTCGATGCCGGGCGCATTCAGGCAAATCTCGCCGAGCTGCGTGAGCGGGGCGCCGAGCAGCTTCGCCGCGAGGGCCTGACGCAAGGGCGCTTCTCGTTCAGCTGCGACTTGCGGCACCGCGGGCAGATCAATGAAGTCGAGGTGGCGATCGACGGCGAAGCCCTCGACGCGGGGGCCATTGAAGCGCTGATCGAGGGCTTCTATCGACGCTACGAGCTGATCTATGGCAAGGGGTCGTCGTTCCGCGGTGCCCGTCTCGAGGCAGTCACCTTCCGATGCCGCGCCAGCGCCGAGATGCCCAAGCCGGTTCTGCGGCCCGTGGAGCTTGGCCCCGTTCAGCCGGCAGCGAGTTCGCTGCGCGCCAGCCGCCCGGTCTATTGGGGTCAGGCGCTTCAATGGCTGGACACGCGGGTGTACGACGGCGACCAGTTCATGCCCGGCAATGCCGTTGAGGGCCCCGCGATCGTCGAGACGACCGACACCACGGTCGTGATCCACGAGGGCCAGAAACTGGCGGTCGACCGCTTCGGCAATTTCGAGATCAGCCTGCACGCCGGCTGACAGGGGCACATCATCATGACCAAGATCCTCGAGGCCACCGACATCGCGTTCGACGGGGTCAATTTCCCCTACGTGCCGCCGGCAAAGCTCAACATCTCGCCCAGGCTCAAGCTGCACAACGACTGGACGCCCGATGTCGATCCGATCACCTACGAGGTGATCCGCCACAACCTGTGGAACATCAACGAGGAGCACGGGGCCACGATCCAGCGCATCTCGGGCTCGCCGGTGGCGATCTATGCGATCGACCTGAACCCGTCGATCCTCACCGAGGATGCCGAGTTCGTCTATTTCGGTCCGTACATGCAATACATGTCCGGTGTGACCGACACCCAGGTGAAGTGGATCCTCGAGTACCGCTCCGACAATCCGGGCATCCGCGACGGCGACATGTTCCTGGCCAACGACCCGTGGGTGGGCGCGGCGCATCAGATGGACGTGATGCTGATCTGCCCGGTGTTCCACGAGGGCGAGCTGTTCTGCTGGGTGACCAACTGCCTGCACCAGTACGACGTCGGCGGCATCACGCCGTCCAGCTTCTGTCCGTCGGCGCGCGATGCCTTCGACGAAGGGCTGCTGATTCCCCCGATCAAGATCGTCGAGAACAACGAGATCCGCCGCGACATCGAGGCGCTGTACTTGCGCGCATCGCGCCGGCCCGACATGGTCGCGCTCGACTTCCGCGCCCAGATGGCGGGCAACATGACCGCCAAGGCCCGCGTGGTCAAGCTGATCGAGCGCTACGGCGCGCGCACGGTCAAGAGCGTCATGAAGAAGGTGATCGCCCACGGCGAGCGTGCCTACCTCGCCAAGATGGAGTCGCTGCCTGACGGCATCTGGCGCGAGCGCGTCTATGTGGAGTGCGCGCATGCCGGTGACCGCAATGTCTATCCGGTGCACATCTCGCTGCAAAAGCGCGGCAGCGAACTGATCTTCGAGAATGAGGGAACCGCACCGCAGATCGGTGCGATGAACTGCACCTACTCGGGCTGGCGTGGCTCGATCATGGTGGTGCTCAACCAGCTGCTGTGCTGGGAGCAGTACTTCGCCATCGGCGGCGCACTTCGGCACGTGAAGTTCAATCCGACGATGGGCACGCTGAACTGCGCGAACTATCCGGCGTCGGTGTCGACGGCGCCAATTCAGGCGATGGAGATCTCGCTGTACCCCACGTACAACGTGCTCTCCAAGATGATTTATCCCGATCCGGCGCTGCGAGCGGACATCATGTGCATGGGGGGCTGCTCGCAGTGGCCCGGCACCTTGTTCCAGGGCATCGATCAGCGTGGCGAGAAGTTCGGCTACGGACTGATCGATCCCATCGGCGGCGCGATCGGTGCCTTTGCCGTGGGCGATGGCGTATCGACCGGCGGCCAGTCGCGCACGCCCATCTCGAAGCTGCCCAACGTCGAGCACACCGAGCAGCAGTTTCCGATGCTCTACCTGTATCGCAAGGAATTGGTCGATTCGGGCGGGGCCGGCAAGTACCGCGGCGGCCAGGGCGCGCAGAGCTGCTTCATCGCCTGGGACACCGATCAGCTGACCCACGACGCGATCATGTCGGGCGCGGCCATTCCCAGCTCGCTTGGACTGATGGGCGGGTATCCGGCCGCCACCAACACGTATGCCTACACGCTGGATACCGACATCGCCGCGCGCTTCGCCCGGTCCGACATTCCTGCCGACATCGCCGATGTGTCCGGCACCCCCTACGTGATCCAGCTTCGCGAGCACGGCTTCAAGCAGACGCCCGATGATGTCTATGCGGTGTCGTGGTGTGGCGGCGGCGGGTTCGGCGATCCGCTGGACCGGGAACCCGATCGCATCGAGGCCGACCTCGATGGCCTGTTCGTGTCGGCGCAGGCGGCGCACGACACCTATGGCGCCGTCATCGACCCGCACAGTGGCAAGGTCGACCGTGCGGCCACCGAGCAGCGCCGCGCGCAGCTGCGGGCCGAGAGGCTTCAGCGGCTGGGCGTCGCGGCACAGCGCGAGGCGCCCCGGCGCTCGGGCGTCAAGCTGGTGGAGTCCAGCCTCGCGGTGCATCTGCATCGCGACGGCAAGGGCGCCTATCACTGCTGCGCGAAGTGCGGATTTGCGCTCGGCGCAGCAGACGAGAACTACAAGCTGCAGGCCCTGCGCGAAGACCTGTCGGTGATGGCGGCGAGTCCGCGCATCGCCGACCCGATCGTTTACATCGACAACAAGGTGACTTTCCGGCATTTCTACTGCCCCGGATGCGGCACCTTGCTCGACACCGAAGTTGCGGCCGACGACGTCGAGCCGCTGCGCGATATCGAGATCCACGTCTAGCGGCGCGTCTCCGCCGCTCGCTGCCCGCTGCCCGCTCAGTTTCCGCTGTCTGCCATCTGCTCAACTCGTCGTCTGCTCAATCCGCTGTCCGCTCAATCGTCCTTCAACCCGGAGCCAACATGTTCAATCGGTACTTCAGAACCATCGGGTCTGCGCTTGCCACCGTGCTGACCGTTGCTGCGCTTGCGGGCGCCGGCCCGGCCACGGCGCAGACGGTCGTCAAGATGACAGTCACCGCGGGACACCCCCCGGTGTTCGCCTGGGTCAAGCTGATCGACGACTTCGTCATCCCCGAGATCGAGAAGCGGGTGGCCGCGATCGGCAATCCGGTGAAGTTCGAATGGACGCGTGCCTACGGAGGCACGGTGGCCAAGCTGGGCGCCGAGAGCGATGCCCTGCGTACCGACATTTCGGACATGGGCATCGTGGCCGCGATCTTCGAGGCCGGCAAGTTCCCGCTCGAGCAGTTCTCGCTGATGACGCCGTTCTCGACCAGCGACATGCGCCTCATCAACCGCGTCACCTACAAGATGCACCAGGACATTCCTGAGCTGACCGCCTTCTGGACGCGCAACAACATCGTCTACCTCGGCGGCGCGTCGATCGACACCTACCATATCCTGACCAAGTTCCCTCTGACGTCCATCGACGCCCTGAAGGGCAAGAAGATCCTCGCTCCGGGGCCGGCCGCCAACTGGATCCGCAACACCGGCGCGGTGGCGGTTTCGG
>DAONCJ010000469.1:0-3713 GCA_035401985.1 Burkholderiaceae bacterium
GAGGTGCTCGCCCGTGCCATTCATCGCGCCAGCCCGCGCAGCAAGGCGCCGTTCTTTCCCGATATCGGGTCGTCGGACGCCGCGGCCGAGAACGGAAACTCGTTCTCGGGGAACAGGTGGTCTTCATGCTGGGTGTTGGTGCGGAACGGCTGGCCGAACTCGGCGTTCATGAACACGCGGCCGACGCCGGAGATGTGCGCCAGCATGCCATCGAAGACCTTGCGGTCGGACTCGTCGCGATTGAAGCCGTCGGTGATGTGGTCGCGCACGTAGCGACCGGACTGCGAGATGCCGATCGCCAGCGCATGCCGAATGCCCGGGCCCGCCGGATTCGGCGTGCCACGGCTGTCGGCGCTTGCATACCGCAGGAAGGACACCAGATCGCGCGTCGCGGCAAAGCCTGCGCCCAGTACCCAGGGGTTGCGCGCCGGGTAATGGAGTTCGTAGATGCTGCCCACGGCGGGGCCGCTGCCGGCGTTGCCCGGCGTGGTCACCAGCAGCGTGCGGGTGTCCTTGAAGCGCCATTCGGTCGGCGGCACGGGAACCCGCGCATCGCCTTCACCGCGTCGCACGGTGAGCGTGGCACGGCCCTGGTCGGTGGTCGCGGATTCGTAGGACAGCCGGAATTCGCTGACGACCGGGCCGCGGGTGCCCGACTGGAACTCGTCGCGGATCTGGCGAACGATCGGCTGACCATCGCGCATGGCTACCGGCACCCGGATGCTCATGCCCTTGTTGGCTCGCGGCGCGTCAGGGTCCCAGCCGGACCACACCAGCGTATAGCCCTGGCGCAGATGCATCGCGTTGCCAGCGTCTTCGCGGCTCATCGGATCGTTGGCATTGGCCGGCGCACCGTCCATCACCCAGTAGGTGAAGAACTTCCGGCCCCGGTTCGTCACGTCGTAGATCAGCTTGCGATTGCCGCCGCCAACCGGGCGCAGCAGATCGAAGTCGGCCTCGTACTCCACCTTGCCGCGCGCGTTGCGCGGCGCCAGGTCGATGTTGACGATGACCCGGTTGCGCGGGTCGGCGGGATCGAGTTCGCCACGCGCGACACCGGTGACGCGCTCGTACGCGCCCGCGGAGCCCTGCGGCGCGCCATCGGCAAACGGCCGGACAGCAGTGATCCGGATTTCCGTCACCGCCGCCCGGGCTGCGCCCGAGGCGACCAGCACCGGCACGGCGGCCGCTGCCACCAGAAACCGCAAACCGCTCAGCACACGGGTCGAACGCATCGATTCTTCTCCCAGATCGGATCGCCGCATTATAGGGAGCCGGGCGCGATGGTAGGCTCTGCGCCGTGAGTTCTCCCGTCATCTCCATCACCGGCGTCGGCAAGCGCTTCGAATCCGGCACCGTGGCATTGGCCGACGCGTCGCTGCAGGTCCTTCAGGGCGAATTCGTCGCGCTGCTCGGGCCCTCGGGCTGCGGCAAGAGCACCCTGCTGCGCATCGTCGCGGGACTCGAGAAGCCATCGGAGGGCCGCTACGAGGTCATGGCGCCAGCGCCCGCCGCGGGCCTGCCTGCAGTGGGCTTCGTGTTCCAGGAGCCGACCCTGATGCCGTGGTCCACGGTGGCCGACAATGTTTGGCTGCCGCTGCGACTGGCGGGCCAGTCCCGCGAGCAGGCAAAGCCCGCCATCGATGCACAGCTGCGCTCGGTCGGCCTGACCGGGTTCGAGTCGGCATTCCCGCGTGAGTTGTCCGGCGGCATGAAGATGCGCGTGTCGATCGCCCGCGCGCTGGTCGCGCAGCCGCAGGTGCTGCTGATGGACGAGCCGTTCGCGGCGCTCGACGAGATGACCCGCATCCGGCTCAACGAAGATCTGCTGGCCTGGGCGCAGGCGCGTCGGCTGACGATCGTGTTCGTCACGCATTCGGTGTTCGAAGCGGTGACGCTGGCCCAGCGGATCGTCGTGATGGCGGCCAGTCCCGGGCGCATCGCCGAGACGCTGGACAACACTCGCGACGGGCCGCGCGACGAGGAGTGGCGCGGCTCGGCCGATTTCGCCGGGCGTTGTGCGCGGGTGTCTCAGGCGCTGCGCCGCGCGGCCGGGGCCTGGGTCGGGAAGGCGGCTGACGCATGAAGCTCGAGCGCCTGCTGCCCTGGGCCGTGTTCGTGCTGGCCATCGTCGGCTGGGAAGCCACCGTGCGGATCGCACAGGTGCCGCACTATCTGCTGCCCTCGCCGAGCCTGATCATCAGCACCCTCGTGCAGAACTTCGAATCGCTTGCGCCGGCATGGTGGTACACGGTGCGCATCACCTTCGGCGCGCTGATCCTGTCGGTGATCAGCGGCATCGGTCTGGCCGGATTGTTCGTGCTGTCGTCGTGGATCGAACGATCGTTCCTGCCCTTCGCGATCGTGCTTCAGGTGACACCGATCATCGCGATCGCCCCGCTGATCCTGATCTACGTCGAGAGCACGACCGCCGCACTGCTGCTTTGCGCGTGGATCGTCGCGTTCTTTCCGATCCTGTCCAATACGCTGATCGGACTGCGCTCGGCCGATGCGCACCTGCGTGATCTTTTCACGCTCTATCGGGCGAGCCGCTGGCAGCGCCTGCGACTGCTGCTCGCGCCGTCGGCGGCGCCCTACTTCCTCGGAGGTCTGAAGATCGCCGGCGGGTTGTCGCTGATCGGCGCGGTGGTGGCCGAGTTCACCGCTGGCGCGGCCGGCCGCGAGACCGGTCTTGCCTCGCGCATTCTCGAAGCCAGCTTCAGGACCGAGACACCGAAGATGTTCGCCGCGCTGGTGCTGGTGTCACTGACGGGTGTCGCGATCTTCGCCGTGTTCACGCAGCTCTCGCGCTGGCTGCTGGGACGCTGGCATGATTCGGAACGATGAACGGGCCGACACGCGTCGACAAGACAGCCCGACCAGCAGCACGACCATCCGAGGAGGACTCATGACGATCGGCATCACACGGTACGGCGCGGCAGCACTGCTGGCCCTCGGCTCGCTGACGGGCAGCGGCGCGCAGGCGCAGGACAAGGTGGTGTTCGCCACCAACTGGAAGGCCCAGGCCGCGCACGGCGGCTTCTATCAGGCACTGGCCGACGGCACCTATGCGCGCGCGGGGATGGCGGTGACCATTCAGCAGGGCGGCCCGCAGGTGAACAACCGGCCGCTGCTGGCCGCCGGCAAGATCCAGTTCCTGATGACCGGCAACCTGCTGCACTCGTTCGACAACGTCAAGAACGGCGTGCCGACGGTCGTGGTCGCAGCCATGTTCCAGAAGGACCCGCAGGCACTGATCGCCCATCCGGGCCAGGGCTACGAAAACTTCGCCGCACTGGCCAAGGCGCCGACCGTGCTCATCGCCAAGGACGGTCAGTTCACCTGGTGGCAGTGGCTCAAGGTGCAGCACGGCTTCAGGGACGAGCAGCTCAAGCCCTACAACTACAACCTGTCGCCCTTCCTCGCCAGCAAGGCCGCCGTGCAGCAGGGCTACTCGGTGGCCGAACCGATCTACATCGAGAACCAGGGCAAGTTCAAGCCGGTGGTGCACCTGCTCGCCGACCACGGCTTTTCGACGTATTCGACACTGGTCGAGGCGCGCGCCGACATGGTCCGCACGCAGCCCGATCTGGTGCGCCGTTTCGTCGACGCCTCGATCCGCGGCTGGTACAACTATCTGTACGCCGACCGCAGCGCCGCCAATGCGCTGATGCGCAAGGAAAACCCCGAGCTCACCGATGACGAGATCGAGC
>DAONCJ010000470.1:0-3706 GCA_035401985.1 Burkholderiaceae bacterium
CATCATGTAAAAGTCGCGCTCGTTCACCGCCGGGTCCTGGCACAGCCCGACCATGCGCGGCACCGGCACCGGGGTGCCCGCCAGCGCCGCCATGATCCGGTGTTCGCGGGCCACGTCATGCGCGCTGGGCAGCAGCTTGCCCAGAGGCGGGCGGCGCAGCACGAAGCGCCGTCCAGCGGCGTCCGTGACGGTGAAGGTCATGTTCGAGCGGCCGCCGGCAATCAGCTTGAAGGTGAGCGGCGTGGTGATCTCGGTCCGTTCGGCCAGCCAGGCGGTGACCTTCGGAATGTCGATGCCTTCGATGCTGCGCGTGCCGGCGTCGGCGCCTGCGGAAACGTTCGGTGTGTTCATCGATTGCCTTTTGATCAGATCCGGCCTTTGCCGAGATCCAGGTGGCCACGGGCCACGTTGACGAGCAGGGTGTCGGTTTCGCCTTCGGCCAGCCGCATCGAGCGCAGCCGCCGCATGATGGCCTCCAGCGGATGGCCCACGACCAGCGCTTCGCCGCCCATCAGCTGGATCGCGGTGTCCGCGATGCGGTTGGCGGTTTCGGTGGCGAAGACCTTCGCGGCGATGCTTTCGTTGACGGCGTCGTCGCCGGCATCGAACAGGCGGGCGGTGCGGTAGACGACCGAGCGCGCGGCATAGGCCGCGACACGCAGTTCGCCGTAGCGCAGGCGCATGCGTTCGGAGTCGGCCTTGCGGCCGCGGCGTCCCGGGCGCAACAGGTCTTGTGCCACCAGCGAGAGGATCCAGGCCGAGGTGCCGACGCAGTCGGCCGCCAGCGTGCGGCGCACCGCACTGATCTTGGCCATCGCCCGGCCGCGGCCGTCGCCGGGCGCGCCCAGCGCATGGTGGCGCGGCACCCGCACGTCCTCGAACCGGAAGGCCACGTGGTGGCTGCCGTCCAGGGAGGAGAAGCGCCGCTCCTGCGAAACGCCGGGACGATCGGTGTCGATGATGACCATCGCCGGTCCCTGGCCTTCGATCTCGACCAGCGCCGCGAGGAACGAGGCATCGGCCCCGCCGGAGACATACGACTTGCGCCCTGTGATGACCAGTTCGTCGCCTTCGATGCGGGCCCAGGTGGGGCGGGCGGTGTCGGCCGGCTCGGTGAAGGCAAAGCCGGAGCGCTTGTCGCCGTTCAGTACCGGTTGCAGATGGGTGCTGCGCAGCGGCTCGGGCACACCGGCCAGCACACCGGCATCGGCGCCGAACACGCCGCGAAGGTGGCCCACGCCGTGGCTGGCGAGGGTGTCGCGGGCGACCAGCAGGGTGAGGGCCGGCGTGTCGTCGATCTGGGTCAGGCCGTAGACGCCGGCGGCGCGCGAGGCGTCGCGGACCCGGGCGGCGCGAACGGCGGGTTCGAGAGAGGCGTCGTCGCGCAGTCCGACGAGGGTGCCGGTGGCCAGCGCCTCGACGCGATCGCGAAAGGCCTGCAGGTCCGGAGACAGGAAATCGGGCACGGGTACTCACTGGGAGGGAATGACCCAAGAGTAGACCATCCGCCCCTGACCGGCGCCATTTCACGCGCAGCCCGCGTTCCGGGTTCTGGCTTGGTGTTCGCCGCCTTGGAGCAGCCCGCCGGGCGGCGGGTCAGCGCGGTGCGGGCCGGTGCCCCGACACCTCTGTCCCGGCATCGGGCGCGAGCCGGAAGAACACCAGCGAGGAGAGAACGGCAATGACGCCGATCACCATGAAGGCGCGGCTGAAGTCCCCGGCGAGCAGGACCGTGCGTCCGTCGGCCGCGCGAAAGGCTTCGAGCAGCATCGCGGCGATCGCCACGCCGCTGGACAGCGCCAGCTGCTGGATCACCGCCACGAACGAGGTGGCCCGACTCATCTGGTCGGTGTCGACATCGGCGTAGCCCAGTGCGTTCAGGCTGGTGAATTGCAGCGACCGGAAAAAGCCGGCGACCAGCAGCACCGTGACGATGATCGCGTGCGGGGTGTTCGCGGTGAACAGGGCCGAGGCCGCCAGCAGCGCGCTGCTGATCACGGCATTGACGGTCAGGATGCGTCGAAAACCGAACCGGCGAAGGATCGGCGCGGCCGTGAGCTTCATCGTCAACGCGCCCGCAGCCGCCGCAAAGGTCAGCGAACCCGATTCGAAGGGCGACAGCCCGAAGCCCACCTGCAGCATCATCGGCAGCAGGAATGGGATCGCGCCGACCGAAAGGCGGAACATCAACCCGCCCATCATCGCGGTGCGGAAGGTGACGATGCGCAGCAGGCGCAGTTCGAGAATCGGGTGTTCGGTCCGTGCCGCGTGGCGCACATACAGCGCGAGCAGCACCACGCCGCAGCCGACCATGATCCAGGCGGTGCGTGCGTTGCCGAAGCTGCCGCTGGCCAGAGTGAAGCCGAAGATCGTCAGGCACAGCCCCGAGGCGGTCATCAGGAAGCCGCGCACGTCCAGCGGGCGCATGACCTCCGCCTTGACCTGCGGCACGAGCCAGGTCGCCAGCACCAGGCCCAGCAGCCCGACCGGCACGTTGAGCCAGAAGATGCCGCGCCAGTGATAGTAGGTCGTGATGTAGCCGCCCACCGGCGGCCCCATGATCGGTGCGAACAGCGCCGGTATGCTGAGCATCGCCATTGCCGAGACCAGCTCGCTCTTGGGGATGACCCGCAGCAGGATCAGCCGCCCGACCGGCAGCATCATCGCGCCGCCCAGGCCCTGGCAGAAGCGCCCGGCCACCAGGCTGGGAAGGTCCCAGGCCATGGCGCAGCCGACCGAGGACAGCGTGAACGTGGCAATCGCCAGCCGGAACACGGTCTTGGCCCCGAAGCGGTCGGCGCACCAGCCGCTGATCGGAATGAAGATGGCGAGCGCCAGGTAATAGGCGGTGAACGCCAGCTTCAGCGTGATCGGATCGACATGGATGTCGGCCGCTATCGCACTGAGCGAGGTCGCGATCACCGTGCTGTCCAGGCTTTCCATGAACAGCGCCGAAGCGATGACGAGCGTCAGTGATCGGGTGGAGCGCATGCGGGGGCGGCCAGCGGTTCGGGCAAGGTGAACCGGTGCCCGCCCCGTGAGGCGGCGGGTGAATCGGATCGGCGGGGACCGGCTCGGTCAGATCTCGTGCGGCGTGCCCCTCATGCCCATGTTGCGCCGCGTGCGCGCATCGAGCTCGGTCAGCACCTTGCCGACGGCGACCGGGTCCGAGACCGGCTCGGTCATCGGACCGGGCTGCCAGCCCTCCATCAGGCCCAGCACACCGCCACCGGCTTCGATGATGCGTCCGGTGATCTTGCCGCTCTGCCGGCTGGCCAGCCACACCACCACGGGGGCGATCCACTTCGGATCACGTGCAGCCTTCTGCTCTTCGGTGCGCGGGCCCAGGTCGTCGGTCATCCGGGTGTGGGCGTGGGGCGAGATCGCGTTGACGGTGACGTTGTAGCGCTGCAGTTCGCGCGCCGCGATGATGGTCACCGAGGCGATGCCGGCCTTGGCCGCGCCGTAGTTCGTCTGGCCGACATTGCCGTAGATGCCCGACACCGAGGTGGTGTTGATCACACGGCCGGCCAGCGTCTGGTCGCCCGCCTTGCTGCGCGATTTCCAGTAGACGCCGGCATGGTGCAGGGGCGCGAAGGTGCCTTTCAGGTGCACGTTGATGACCGCGTCCCATTCCTCCTCGGTCATGTTGGTCAGCATGCGGTCGCGCAGGATGCCGGCGTTGTTGACCACCACGTCGAGCGAG
>DAONCJ010000471.1:0-3704 GCA_035401985.1 Burkholderiaceae bacterium
CGTCGCGCATGGGAGAGCAGCCTGGCATCCAGTTCGAATGGCGTCACGGAGGCAGGGTCGGGCTCCAGCGGACCGGCATCCTCGATCAGCCGCTGCGGACGATTCGACAGCGCATCGCCCAGGACGCCGAGCACCGGTACGCCCGCGGCAAGCGCCAGGTCCTGCGCATCGCGGATGGGGCGCTGCACTTTTTCGAGCGCGATCGCCGCGAAGGCGCCGAGCAGCAGGCCGACGACGGTGCCGATGGCGAGGTTGATCAGCGGCCGGGGTCGGGCCGGACCGGCCGGCGGCATGGCGCTGGCCAGCACATTCACGTTGGACAACCGCAGATTGGCCTCCACATTGGTCTGGGTGTGGCGTTGCGCCAGCAGGTCGAGGGTCTTCTGGCGCTCATCGACATCGCGTTGCAGCTCGGCCAGCTGGTCGCGCTGCTTCTTCAGCGCCAGCACGGACGAGCGCTGCGCGTCCAGCATCGCGCGGGTCCGCGCCAGCTTCTGTTCGCTGATCGACGCCTCGATCGCAATGCTCTGCGTGATGCGGGCGAGTTCGGTTTCGTAGCGGCGATTGAGGTCGGCCAGTTCGGCCTGCAGCGAGACCATCTGCGGATGCGCCGGGCCCAGCCTTGCCGCCTGCTCCTCGACGCGGCCGCGCAGGCGGCCGATGTCGGTCTTCATCGAGGCCAGTGCCGGGTTGTTGACCACCTCGGGCATGGCGTCACGGCCGGCATTGCGCATCGTCTGCTCGCGCGACCGGGACGCCGAGGCAGCCGCCTCGAGCTGGACCAGTTGCGAGGACAGCTCCTGCAGCCGCGTGCTCTCGACGTCGCGGCTCTCTTCGTTGGAGATGATGCCGGTCTCGCGCTGGAACCGCGACAGGCGTTCGCGGGCCTGCGCCAGGTCGCGCCGCGATTCGTTGGCCTGCGATTCGAACAGCGATGCATAGTCGCGGGCCGGCTGGGTCCGCAGGCCCAAGGTCGCTTCGGTGTACGCCTTGACGAAGCCGTTGGCCACGCGTGCTGCCAGCGCCGGATCACCGGCTTCGAAGGACACCTTGATCAGCGGGGCGTCGCGGCCTGCCTCGGCGCGCAGGTCCTGCGGCAGCCGGCCACGCAGCCAGGCCTCGATCGTGCCGCGGTTGGGGCCCTGGGCGGTCCATTGCTGGACGTACACCGGGTCGCGCGCCAGATTCAGGTCGGCGATCACCTGGTTGACGACCCGCTCGCTGCCGATCAGCTCGATCTGCGAGGCGAGATAGGTGCTGAGCGAGCCCTGCAGGTAGACGGCACTGCCCAGCAGCGGATCCTTGGACGGCAGTTCGAGCAGCATCGACGAGGTCGCCACATAGCGCTTGGCGGTCATCATCGTGCCGGCGACGGTCGCCGCAACGGTGATTGCCAGAATGGCCAGAACCAGCCAGATCCGGCTGGCCAGCACCCTGAGCAGGCGACCTAGAATCATCGGGGAAGAACTCCGGTATGAAAGGCAGGCTTCGAGGGTTTGAAGGATGCCATGGGGCCTCCCCCGCGCAGAAAGAACTAGTGCACGTCCGGCGCATCTTGGACGCGAGACGCCGCGCCGCCGAACAGCGGCCGCCCTGTCACCCGGTTCAGCAGCTGCTGCTCGCGGGCGTCGAAGGGCGTGCGCACCAGAAGCGTCACGCCGAAGGCGATGCAGCCCAGTGCCGCGGCCACCGGCACCATCTGCCCGTTCATCAGCCGCAGGGCCAGCGCGGTGGTCACGGCACAGGCGATCGCCGCGCCGATCACAGGCCCAAGCCCGCCGATCGCGACCGAGTAGCCCAGACCCCGACGGGACAGCTGGCGCAGCACGCTGGCCGTGCAGATGATTTCCTCGGCGATCATCGCCGCGACCAGTGCGAACGCGCCCCAGCCCACCTCGATCAGCGCCAGCGCCAGGGGCAGCACGAACAGGCACCACAGGCTGGCGCGCAGCCAGATGTCGGTCTGGCGCACGCAATTGACGTACAGCCCGAGCAGGCTGCGGTGGCTGCGCGAGAACGCCACGAACAGCAGCGCCACCACCAGCCAGTAGGTGTCCTGCAGCCGCGAGCCGCCGATCAGTTCCACTGCCGCCGGGCCGGCCCCGAGCAGCAGCCCGAGCACCGGCGCCGAGACGATCAGACTGAACTTGGCGCCCAGCAGCATCCGGCGGTTGAGCTGGCGGTGATCGCCGTCGGTGGCGTAGCTGGCGACCAGCATCGGACGGATGACTGACAGCAGGAACTCGCTGGGCAGATAGCGGCGCACCTGGTCGGCCAGCGAGCGGGCGAATCCGAACAGCGCGGAGATGTTCGGCCCGAGCAGCGCATTGGCGAGCAGTTGCAGCGTGGAATGCGAGTACAGGTTGGCGACCGCGTTGCCCGAGTAGTTGTACCAGGCGATCGCCGCCATCGTCCTGCCGTCAGGCGCCTGCCAGTCGGGATCCTGCTCGGCGGGCGGAATGCGTCGCAACTGAGCGACGGCACAGATCACCGCGGTGATGGCCGCCAGCGTCGCGGCGAGTGTCTCCATCATCACCACGTCCTGCAGTCCGACGCTGCGCCCGCCGGTCAGCGCAAGGCCAAGCGCCGCCAGGAACGCGAGGTTGCGCAGGATCTGCACCAGCTGCGCGGTCCGTTGCGCGAGCAGCGATTCGAGCACCACAGTGGTCGCGAAGCGGCTGATGCCATCGGCCGCGCAGATCGCCAGGAACGGCAGCATCACGGCGCGCGCGGCATCGAGGTTCAGCCAGTGCGTCCACCATTGCGCGGTCGGCCACAGGACCAGCAGCGCCAGCGCCAGCGCCAGGCCGTTGAAGAGCGCCAGCCGGCCGACCAGCGCGCGCAGCGCCTGCGGCGCGGCCCGGATGCGGAACTCCGGCAGGAAGCGGATGCCGATCCATGGAATGCCCAGCGAGGCGTACAGCAGCACCAGTTCGAGCGTCGCCAGCAGCGTGAGGTACTGGCCGTAGTCGGCAATCGGCAGACTGCGCGCCAGCAGCAGGAACAGCACGAAGCCGGCCACCGCGCTGGTCACGCGGCCGGCGGCAAAGGCGACCAGACTCGAGCGGAACAGGCCTATCGAGTAGTACCCCCGGAAGCCGCCGGACATCAGTAGGCGTTCGGATCGCGGAAGATCTGCAGCGCTGTCCGCGCGATGATCAGCAAATCGAGGCCCAGCGACCAGTGTCGCAGGTAGTACATGTCGAGCTCGATCCGCCGCTGCATCTTCTCGACCGTGTCGGTCTCGCCACGGGCACCGTTGATCTGCGCCCAGCCGGTGATGCCCGGCTTGACCTTGTGACGGATCATGTAGCCGCGGATCTGCTGGCGATACATGCTGTTGTGCGCCAGCGCATGCGGACGCGGGCCGACCACACTCATGTCGCCGGTCAGCACGTTCAGGAACTGGGGCAGTTCGTCCAGCGAGCTGCGGCGCAGGAAGCGCCCGAAGCGGGTGACGCGCGGATCATCGGCACTTGCCTGCTGCACGACCGGGCCATCCTCGGCGACGTTCATGGTCCGGAATTTCCAGACGACGATCTCCTGGCCGTCCAGACCATGGCGGCGCTGGCGAAAGAACACCGGGCCACGCGACTCGATCCGGATGGCCACCGCGATGGCCAGCAGCAGCGGCGCAGTGAGAACGAGCGCGACGCTGGCCACTACCACGTCGCTCCAGCGCTTGAGCAGGCCCTGCACGCCGT
>DAONCJ010000472.1:0-3681 GCA_035401985.1 Burkholderiaceae bacterium
AATACTCGTCCTTGGACGTTCCCGTCACCTGATCGGGACCGGAGCTGCCGCCGCCCGAATCGGTGACGACGCCCGAGCCCGGAATGGTGCCGGCCGCGAAGTTGGCCAGGAAGACTCCGCTGTCATAAATGTGGTCGCCGGTATCGGCGATGCCGATCTTGATGTGATTCACCCCACCGCCCGGTGTGATCGGCGCCACGATCTTGAGCAGATGGCTGACACCGTCATACTCGATCGGCAGCACGCTTGCGGCGTTGTCCTGAAAATACCCGGCGGCCAGGTTTGCGCTGACCACGCTCAGCGGATGATTCGGATCATGGTTGAACAGCGCATAGTTGATGCCGTTGACCATCACGATCGCCGAGTCGACGAACTGGTCCACCCACTCCGGATATTCATCCGATCCGAACACCACGTCGAAGCTGATCGAGGTGGCGCCTGCGTCGGCCACCGTGAAATCGAAGGAAAGCGTGGTGGCGTCGTATGACTGGGTCTGAAAGACGGTATTGACCACGGCGTCGATGTCGGCATCGCCGTTGTAGAAGCCGCCCGTGCCGCTGTTGTCGGCGCCGAACCACGACAGCGTGTTTGTCGTGCCCGGCGTGTCTCCGGAGGTCAGCAGCAGGCCCGCTCCAATACCCAGCGCTGCCAGTGAACCATCATAGAAATTGACCGCCCCCTGACCCGATTGGACCAGCACGATCGAGCTGGCGTTGATGCCTGCTGCTGCGCCGAACAGGGCGTCGGTCAGCTGAATGGTGGGCAGGTTGCTGCTATAGGGCGTGAATGGAGCGGCCAAGATGGGATCCTTCGAATCGACGGTGGCGAGACGATACGAACCGAAGCTGAAAACAAGCTGAAAGCGCCCGCGAGCCGGGTGACTCAGTTGGCGGGGAAGACGACCTCCGCCTCGAAGCCACCGAGTGCGGCCGAGCGTCCCAGGCGCAATTCGGCGCCATACGACACCGCGATTCCCTTGGCGATGGCCAGACCGAGTCCATGACCGGCCGTGGATTCATCGATGCGCACACCACGGCCCGCAATCCGGCTGAGCTCGTCGGGCGGACAGCCCGGTCCGTCGTCCTCGACCGTGAGCTCCAGGCCGTCGCCGTCCGAGACGGACACGCGCACCTTTGATCTCGCCCACTTGCAGGCGTTGTCGAGCAGATTGCCGCTCAGCTCGAGCAGGTCCTCGCGGTCGCCGACGAACTGGATTCCTGGCGCTATCCGGCATTCGATGTCGAGCTCGCGGTCGCGATACATCTTGCGAAGCGTCGAGGCCAGCGATTCGATTTCGACGCCCAGATCGAGGGTGGCACCGGGTGCCCGGCCCCCGGCCACCCGTGCGCGCCGAAGCTCGCTCTCGATCCGACTGCGCAGCAGTGCCAGCTGCTCGGCCATCTGACCCGCGAGCAGCGGGTCTCTGCGCACATGCTCGTCGCCGGCCATGTGGGTCAGCACCGTCAGGGGCGCCTTCAGGGCATGGGCGAGATTGCCCAGCGACTCGCGCGACCGCTGCAGCCGCTGACTGAGCAATGCCAGCAGGCGATTGACTTCGCGCACCAGCGGCAGGACTTCCGCAGGGACGCGCTCGCCCAGCTGCACGATGTCTCCGCGCTCCAGCCGGCCGACATCGGCGCGAACCTTTCGCAGCGGCGCCAGCGCCAGACGCACGATGCCCACCTGCAGGCAGACCAGCAGCACGAACATCAGCATCGACACCTGCGTGTATCGCAACGATAGCCGGTCGAACTCGGTACGCACCGGCTTCATGTCGGCCGCCACCGCGATGGTGATCCGCAGGCCGTCCCGCTCGTATCCACTGGCGCTCAGCAGCAGTTCCTGCCCGTGCGGGCCCGACGTCCGGTCGACCAGCCGCTGCCCGGGTTCGACGGTACGGACCGGCAACGACTGCTCGACGAGCGAGGCGGACCGCAACACCACCGCCCCGTCGACGAGGATCTGGTAATAGCGCCCGGAAGACGGCGACAGGAAGACCGGGTCGAAGTGCTGCAGTGCAAGCACCGCGGCGCCGCGCTCCAGCGGGTTCAGCGAACTGAACAGTTCCTCGGCGTCCTGCACCAGTTCATCGGCGACATAGTCCTCCATCACCTCGTCGATGGTCACCCGCACGACCTTCCATTGCACCGCGAAGATGGCCGCCAGACTCAGCACAAGTCCGATGACCAGCGGCGCGAGCAGCGAGCGCATCAGGACGGCGTGCCGATCAATCCAAGGCACCGAAGACGTACCCCTGGCCACGCCGAGTCTTGATGTACCCGTCACCCAGCTTGTTGCGAAGGTGGTTCACATAGACCTCGATGACATTGCTGTCGCGCTGTGAGTCGTTGTCATAAAGGTGCTCGACCAGTTCCCCCTTGGACAGCACCTGGCCGGCATGCAGCATGAAATAGCGCAGCAGACGGAACTCGATGCCCGACAGGGCGATCGCCCTCTGGCTGACGATCACGCTCTGATGCGGCTCATCCAGCGTCAACCCGGCGCAGCTCACGACGCCGGCGGGTTGAGCATGGGCGCGTCGGATCAGCGCTCCGAGCCGGGCGAACAATTCTTCGACATGGAAGGGCTTGGCGACATAGTCATCGGCGCCGGCCTCGAATCCTTCGACCTTCTCACGCCAGGCACCACGCGCAGTCAGGATCAGCACCGGCACGGGATTGCCCCGCGCACGCCAGTGTCTGAGCACCTCGAGACCGGAACGCAGAGGCAGCCCGAGATCCAGGATGACCGCGTCGTAAGGCCACTCGGTCCCCAGATGCTCGGCATCGATGCCATCGCGGGCCACGTCGACCGCGTAGCCTCTCCGGTCGAGATCCTTGCGAAGCCGGGAACAGAGGGCCTCATCGTCTTCGACCAGCAGCACTTTCATTTCTGGATACCTGCCGTGTTTCTCTCTTGTAATCATACCCCTATTGGTATATCGACTTCTTGGGCCGCGACGAGCGGGTCTGGTGAAGAGCCTCCATTCGAACGCTGTACAGCGTGCGACACACGGGGACGCTCCGCCATCCGGCTGCGACAGCGCTGATACGATCGACGGACCTATGCCATTTTCCGTCGCCCTCCCCTGCGCCATGACACCCGGGCGTTCACGCGCATCTGCCGACAAGGGTCCCGACAGTGACTGACGCGGGCCTGCCCTACCTGCGCGAGACGCTGCTGTTCCTGGCGCTCGCCGGCATCCTCATCCCGCTGCTGCAGCGCCTGCGCATCAACCAGATCCTCGGGTTTCTGGCAGTGGGCACGGCGCTGGGACCCAATGGACTCGGACTGTGGACCGGCCAGTGGCCATGGCTTGCCTGGCTGACCTTTCCGCGCCCCGAGGGCGTCGCCGCGCTGGCCGAGCTGGGCGTGCTGTTCCTGATGTTTCTGATCGGGCTCGACCTGTCCGCACAGAGGCTGTGGGAGATGCGACGCTGGGTGTTCGGCGCGGGCCTCGCCCAGATCGGGCTGACCGCCGCGGTCATCGGCGTGATCGCCTGGAGCTTCGAGAACACGGTGTCCACCTCGCTGGTCCTCGGCCTGGTGCTGTCACTGTCGTCGACCGCGGTGGTGATCCAATTGCTCAGCGAGCGACGCGCGCTGGCGTCCCGCACGGGCCAGGCGGTGTTCTCGGTGCTGATGATGCAGGACCTGGCCGTCGTGCCGATCCTGATGCTG